>JBDUCF010000250.1:0-4745 GCA_040003545.1 Pyrinomonadaceae bacterium
CGATCCTTTGGATTAGGATAGTGCGATGGATCCGTGCGACGCTTCCATTCCAGCCAGAGCCCGCGAGAATGCTCCGTGTTCAAATCCTCTTCAATCTTAAACCCCATGTTGTAGGCAAATGCCTGCGCGCCCTTCCCGACCAACAGGTGATGGTCAGTGTTCTCCATCACGGCTTTGGCCACTTGGGACGGCGTTCGCACGCCTTCGAGCGCACCCACCGCGCCGGCGCGCTTCTTCGGCCCATGCATGCATGAAGAATCGAGTTGAACTACGCCGTCAGCGTTGGGCAAACCGCCATACCCAACACTGTCGTCCAGCGGATCAAGCTCTACTATGTTCACACCTGCGATCAGGGCGTCCAGAACGTCGGAGCCCTGCGTCATCATCGTGAAAGCCTTCTCGACACAAGTCACGTTGCCGCCGTTCTTGAAGTGGTTCCCATTGGCTGAAGAGATGACCGCGGGGTTCACGCTGGGGGGGACAATGAACGATGGACCGCGGCCTTTCAGCCTGGAGGCGTTTCGCAGTGCAACGCCGGTCGCCGCGGTGCCGACCATGAAGTCACGACGTTTCATTCTTCGGAGTCCTTTCTGTGCGACAGACAATAGTCTTGTCGAGTCTTTGGAAAGGGCAGGCAAGGAAAGCCTGCCAACTTGGAAACGGACAAGGCAAGAGTGCCTCTCTGGTAATGCGTCAGTCGATCACGAAATCCGATTGTTGAGTCGCGCTGCTTTTGGCTACCCGATCGATGGCCGTCACAAGCAGTAGATAGCGGCCAGGTTGCAAATCTGCAAGCAGAACGTCGGCCGCGTAGGGAAGACGCGCCAAATCCGTTTTCGCATTTATTTCTACTTTACGCAACGTGGTCGTAATGACAGGTTGGTCATCGCGAAGAACCTGTACTTGTATGGCAACATCGGGCAGACCCTCCGGCACTGAGCCGAGGTTTGCATTCGTATCACGTGCTGTCGTTGCACTGCTGTTCGCGCGACGCGCGGCGTTGTAGACAAATGCCATAAAACGCAGATGCGAAGAGCGCGCAAAGCGGTGATCGATATTCAGGTTTGCCGTGCCGAATGAATTAGCGGGGCTCAGCCCTTCGTTTGCCCCAGCCGCTTTTTCCCCCAGAACCAGACTGCTAAGCATGAGACCGCCGGACGCCAAATCAGGGATCTCAATCCACCTCCTGGCGCCGCCCGTGCTGCCACTGTTCAAGTCGCGCACCGCAACCCGGACTTGATATAGGCCGGGCTTGAGTTTGAACTGGCTATTGTAACCAATATTTGTGGGCCGCGAACTATTCAGACCGGGATCAGCTCTCTTGACGGTCAGCCGATCCTGAAAGCTCGCTGTTGCTTCTCCTCCAGCGTCATAAACGGCGCCGATGATATCAACGTTCGCAGTTTGCCGACCATCAACCATAACGAAAGTTAACGTTTCGACTCCGATTTCAAAGGACGCGGCTAGCGTAGGTCCAGTGGTGACCATATCCAGAAACTCTACGGACAACGCGGTTCGAAGCGACAGGTCGGGGTAGATGGATTTGAGAGCATCTCGTAATTCTTCAGCGGCCTGCTTTTCAGCGGACGTTACTGGTTTAGTTTCTTGCCGGGTGGCCGGCGTCGGGCTTTTCTCTGCCACACCACGTCGCAATCGCACCACAAGGTTGGGGCGGCCAACCACGCTGACTTCAATCCGGCTGGCTTTTGCGGAGCGTTGCTCTTCGTTTTCGGGACGCCAGGCGATCAAATAATAAGTAGAAGTCTCCTTCAGGGCCCGTGTGACTCCGGAAGAGAGATCGTTGGTATTGAATAACGCCCTCCCGCCTGTATCTCTGGCCAGCGCATTAAGCCCGTCCTGGGATGCTGAGATCTCGCCCATCGAACCCCTTTGCAGCCGGCCAGAAGGATCGAAGGCCACGTCGGAGCTGGCATCGGTGAGGCTCGCAATTAGACCGCGGGCGTCGATGGAGTAGATCACTACGCCGGCGCGAGCTGCGGCGCTCGTCACACTCTGGAGTCTGTAATAGGAGTCTGAACGGGGATCGAGAAAGAAGCCGTCCGAAATGAAGAAAAGAAGTTTTCGGCCCGAAATCTTTGCTGAGGAATCGACCACTCTTTGCAACGATGCGAGCGTATTGGTGGTAACTCCTCCCGCCTGGGCAAGTATCTGCTGCGCGCGCCCACGCACCATAGATTCCGCGACTGCTCGGGACGTTCCAGGGAAATTTCTCACAACTTGATCCACGAAAAAGTTCAAAACATCCATATCATTATTATCAATGAGCATAGCTTCATGCTCGCTCATCGGGGGCCGATCGAAATCCCTGACGGAATAAGGGCGGGGCTTGAGCCGCTCAGCAGCGCGCCGCAAGACCGACTTGTTGTCGGTCAGTTGCTGCAGGAAGCCAATCTGACCACTGGCCGAAGTGATGGCAACCTCATCGTTCTGGCCCATCTCGCGGTCGATGAATCGCAACAGCAACGTGCGCGCCTGAATCATGCTCCCCGGTGAAAGATGAAGGTCATCGACATAGAAGAACACGGTGCGACCACGGTCCAAGGGAACCGGGGCCGGCGCGTTAGAAGCCGGCAGGCGCGAAACCCCACCGCGTGCTGCGGCAAGCTGCGCTTCCTCGTTTGCGCTTCCTGCCGTGATACGTTCGAAGAACAGAATTGGGCGCGGCTTCTTGTCAACCCGCAGTTCGAGCTGTTCCTGTTTAAGTCCGTCATAGAACTTTCCCTCCTTATCAAAGACCATCAGGTCAGTTTGCACCAGCTCAGTCGTGGTGCGCACGACTTCCTCTGACTGGCCGGCGGGCGCCGGAGATTTCTGTTGGGCCGAAGTTGTGTGCGAGAGCAAGGTGCACAGCAAGAGGACCGTAAACACTCCGCCTGAATTACGTCTGGAAGGGACTTGCATTATGATTGCGTCGTTCGCAAAAGCGCCGCCTAAAAACTGGATAACATGCCGGGAAGTCGGGGAGCTAACTGCGGATGATATCATGCACGGCAACTGAAAACCCTGGTTAGCCCATTCTCGTATAAAACGGTTAGTATCCTGGAACTGCATCGCATGGAAAACAATACCCCTACATTGGCGCTTGAGCGCGTCACCAAGAGCTTCGGCGAGTTTACGGCGGTAAAAGATCTCAGCCTAACGGTTAGGGCCGGCAGAATATTCGGTCTGCTGGGCCCGAACGGGGCAGGGAAAACCACGACGATACGCATGATCGTTAATATCACCGCCCCCGATTCAGGCACGATCGAGCTGTTCGGCAAGCACATCAATCCAGTGCTTCAGGACCGCATTGGCTATCTGCCGGAAGAACGAGGACTTTATAAGAAGATGAAGATTGGCGAGCAGTTGAAGTTCTTTGGTGAACTGAAGAACGTCAAAGGGCCGGAGGCCGATGTCCGCATTGACCGCTGGTTGACACGATTGAAGTTGACCGAGTGGAAGAACAAGAAAGCGATGGAACTGTCCAAAGGAATGCAACAGAAAATACAGTTCATCAGCGCAGTGATGCACGAACCGGATCTCTTGATTCTGGATGAACCGTTTTCCGGACTCGACCCGGTAAACGTCGAATTATTAAAAGACGTTGTCCTTGAGCTGAAGGCCGCGGGGAAGACTATTATTTTTTCTACTCATCAAATGGAAACAGCGGAGGAGATCTGTGACGATATCTGTTTGATCAATCGCTCAAGGAAAGTCCTGGACGGCCGATTGCGCGAGATCAAGAAAAGCTTTGGCCGCAATTCAGTGTCGCTGAGGTTTGAAGGGGGCGACGACGTGCTCGATGATCGCAACCTGGTCGCCAAAGTTGAACGGCACAGTGATGAGGTTGAAGTCCTTCTGGCGGAGAAGGCAGACGCCCAGGAGTTGCTGAACAGGATGATTGCGGCTGGGGCGCGCATTCTGAAGTTCGAGCTGATCGAACCAAGCTTGCACGACATTTTCATTGAGAAGGTGGGAGAACCTGATGACGAAATTGCTCGCAATCATTAAGCGTGAATATTTGCAGCGTGTCCGCACCAAGATGTTCGTCATCATGACGGTCCTTGGCCCGGTAATGCTGGCGGTATTTACGATCGTGCCCGGTCTTCTCTTTAGCATGAAGGCGGGTGGCGCGACCCGCATCGCCATCGTCGATCAAACCCCGGATGCAAGAGTGTTCAAGGCTTTGAGCGATTCATTCCTGAAACGGCCTCGCACGGGAAACAACGACGGGAGTTCGGCGCTCGAGACTATCAATGCGAATACGCGGGATCGGGCGCAAAGCGCGGGCAAAGCTTTGAATGGTAATTTCGCCATCGATTCCATGTTGGATATGCATGGTCGTTCGCTAGACCAGGTGAAACAAGAATTGAATGGAAGAATTGCCAGGAATCAATTGGATGGGTACCTCATTTTGCCAGCGGATATTCTGACTAACAATACCAGCAGGCCCGAATATTACGGTCGGAACGTTGGCGACGTCATCACCAGCGGGCAGATCGAAGACCGCATCGACCGGGCAGTGAGGACTGAACGACTCGTAGCCGCCGGCATCAAGGAGCAGAGTGTCGAAGATCTCTCAAGGCCGGTGGATCTCGCGACCTACCCGGTAAATGATAAGGGAGAAGTGGGCGCTAAAGACTCTGGGGCGGGATTCCTGATGGTCTTCATTATCGGTTTTCTGATCTATATCACGATTATTATGTACGGGCAGGTGATTCTGGGGGCCGTCGTCGAAGAGAAGG
>JBDUCF010000251.1:0-4743 GCA_040003545.1 Pyrinomonadaceae bacterium
GCAGGTTAAAGAATGTGTTTGCTGGCGATACAAATGAAACGGCCACCGTTTAAGCAGTGGCCGTTTTGGTTTTCGGCGAAGCGGGCTTCTCATCCGGTGTCGCACTCTGGTCGCGCCGGGCTGCGACCGGCCAAAGCGGTGCCAGGTCACCGCACTCCAAGGAGTTGACGCCACCCGATAGATAATCTTGTTTCGCGTCTCTTTAATTTTCCAGCCGCCTGTAATAAAGTCCATACTCACACTTTCCATACTCGTTTGCGAAGGAGACCGATGAAAACGTCTCTATCAGACAACTCTCTGAATGATCTGGTCGCACTGCTTGCTCAGGCCAACAAGGATTTCGTCGCCCAATATCCGGGGCAAACCGGGAAGCGCCAGCCGGTGCACACCGTCTATGGCGGCGCCCATCTTTTCAAATCGGATTCGGCTGAGCGGCTGGGAGGCCTCGCCCGCCGCTCGCTGGATCAGTTTGCCCCGGATTATCTCAGTTTCGGCAGAGCGATCGGACTGCCGGGAGCCGAGACATTGCCCGACTCCCTCGAAGAAGACGATGGGTTAACAGCGCGTCTGGCAACGAATCCGGAAGACGTGCGTCAGACGAATAAAGCTGCCTGGCTCTCCCACTCCATTTACAACCGCGTCAACGAGAAGCTCAGACGCGAGCCCGTCGAGGACTTTCGGATCGACTTTGAAGACGGTTACGGCAATCGCCCTAACGAAGAGGAAGATGGACACGCCGCCTCCGCGGCTATTGAGGTGGCCCTGGGAATCGAAAACGGGACGCTGCCTCCGTTTATCGGAATCCGTATCAAGCCTTTCAGCGAAGAGCTGCGCGAGCGCAGCATGCGCACGCTCGACATCTTTGTTTCCACTTTGGTGGAAAAGTCAGGCGGCAAGCTGCCCGAAAACTTCGTGGTTACCTTGCCCAAGATTACGATTCCCGAACAGGCGACCGCGCTCGCGGAAATCTTTGACCTACTTGAAAAACAAACCGGCTTGCCCGCGGGTTCGCTCAAGCTCGAATTGATGATCGAAACAACTCAATCGATCATCAATGCTGCCGGTCAGATCAATCTTCCTTTGCTGCTGGCCGCAGCCCGCGGCCGTTGTGTGGCAGCGCATTTCGGGACTTACGATTACACCGCGAGTTGTAGTATCACGGCGGCGCATCAACACATGATGCACCCGGCCTGCGACTTCGCGAAGCACATGATGCAAGTATCTTTCGGCGGTACCGGGATCTGGCTCTCAGATGGCGCAACCAACATCATGCCTGTTGCGCCGCATCGCTTTAGCGAAGGTGGAGCACCGTTGACTCCCGAACAGATTGCCGAAAACCGCGCAGTAGTGCATCGGGCCTGGAAATTACACTTCGATCATATTCAACATTCGCTCGAGAACGGCTTTTACCAGGGCTGGGACCTGCATCCGGCACAGTTCCCCACGCGTTATGCCGCGGTCTATTCGTTCTTCCTTGAAAGCCTTGATGAGGCGTCTGAGCGGCTGAAGAATTTCGTAGAGAAAGCAGCGAAGGCCACCCTGGTAGGCGATGTGTTTGACGATGCAGCCACGGGCCAGGGCCTGCTCAACTATTTTTTGCGGGCGATTAATAGCGGCGCGCTGACGGAAGAAGAGGCGGTTGGGCTGTCGGGTCTGACGGTGGCGGAATTGCGCTCAGGATCGTTTGTTAAGATTCTGAATAATCGACAGAATCTATAAAAATCCTCGTTTAGATAGGGGGCTTGTTCGCCGGCGCGGCGGGAGCACAAATGCCCTTTCTAAACGGGTGATTTGTCAGGAGGTGCGCAGTTCAGAGTACAAGCTTTTTAGCTTGCGTGTGGCCCAGCCAGCAACCTGAAGGTTGAACTCTGAACTTCTTGACTCTATTCAGGAGGGAAAAATGAAATCAGTGGTTAGCTTGCTGCTTTTGGTGACAATACTATTGACAAGCATTTCTGGAATGCAAAGACGTCGTGACAAAACGGTGGCCGGTGATCCCGAACTGGCGAAGAAAATTCGCCGGTTCTCGCCCACCATCTTAACCGCCGACACATCCCGGATTTCAGCCAGCGATCGCAAGGCCCTGCAAAAGATTATTGACGCTGCCAGGTTGCTGGATCCCTTGTTCCTGCGCCAAGTGTGGAGCGGCAATGAGGCATTGAAGATGAAGCTGGAAGCCGACCAGAGTGCCGTTGGCCGGCAACGTCTTCATTATTTTTTGATCAACGATGGTCCATGGTCGCGGCTCGACAACAACGAGCCTTTCATCGAAGGCGTACCCCGCGAGAAGCCGCCACCAGCGAATTTCTATCCCGACGACATTACCAAAGAGGAGTTTAATTCGTGGCTCCAGGGCCTGCCTGGCTCGGAGAAGGAAAAAGCTACCGGCTACTTCTATACGATCCGCCGGGATGCCGGCGGCAAGTTAATGACCGTACCTTACAGTGAGGAGTATCGCGAGTTTCTCGAACCTGCCGCTAAATTGATACGCGAGGCCGCGGGGTTGACGACGAACCGCACGCTGAAAGATTTTCTTAGCAAACGCGCCGAAGCGTTTGGCTCAAACGACTATTATGCGAGCGACGTCGCCTGGATGGACCTCGCGGCGCCGATTGATGTAACTATCGGGCCATACGAAACCTATGAAGACGAACTCTTCGGCTACAAAGCGGCGTTCGAAGCCTACGTCACGCTGACAGACTCGGCCGAGAGCGCGAAGCTGAATAAATTTAGCCAGCACCTTCAGGAGTTGGAAAACAATCTCCCGCTGGAAGCGCGTTACCGCAATCCGAAACTGGGCGCGTCGTCGCCGATGCGCGTAGTGAACGAGGTGTTCAGCTCGGGCGAAGGGAATAATGGCGTGCAGACGGCCGCCTTCAATCTCCCCAACGACGAACGGGTGGTGAAGGAAAAAGGGTCCGCGAGAATCATGTTGAAAAACGTTCAAGACGCGAAGTTCAACAAGGTCCTGATTCCAATCTCAAGCGTGGTGCTGACTCCTGCCCAGCAGCGCGAAGTTGCGTTCGATTCGTTTTTCACGCACATACTGATGCACGAGCTAATGCATGGACTGGGACCGCACAACATCACCGTCGACGGCCAGCCGACCACTGTTCGCCTTCAGCTTAAGGAACTCTATTCATCGATTGAGGAAGCGAAAGCTGACGTGACCGGCCTCTGGGCGCTGCAGTATTTGCTCGACAAAGGCGTCATCGATAAACAGATGCAGCGTACGCTTTACAATACCTATCTCGCCAGCATGTTTCGCTCGGTCCGATTCGGACTTACTGAGTCGCATGCGCGCGGCGTGGCCATGCAATTTAATTATTTCACGGATGAAGGAGCGATCAAGTTCGATGAGCGAACCGGCAAGTTTAGTATTGATAACGCAAAGATAAGAGAAGCGGTGCGGAAGCTGGATCACGACTTGCTGACACTCGAGGCCGAGGGCTCATACGACAAGGCGAAAGCGATGCTGGAAAAATATTCATTGATCCGTCCCCCAATGAAGGATGCCCTAGATCGGCTGAAGGATGTGCCTGTGGACATCGAACCGATCTTTCCGATCGCAAAATAGTTGGACAGGCATCAACTCTTTGGAGTGCGGCGACCCGGCGCCGCTTTGGCCTGCGGCGCCGCCTGGCTGAGTAGCATTCAAATAATCAAGGGACCGATACCTCGCGACGGACCAAAGCGGCGCCAGGCCGCCGCACTCCAAGGAGTTGACCGTGTGACCGCCAGGGATGTCTGTCCTACTACGCTCTGCGGATGAACTTCGCCGCGATCCAACCAACAAGGATAAGCACGGCCAGAATGGCCCAGTTGTAGTGCTCACCGTAAGTGACGCCGGGAAAATGATTGCTAATCATGATGAAGACGACGGGCACGGCCATGAAGGTGTTTTGTTTTGAGCGTAACTTAGCCTGGGCGCCGAGAGCGTCGTCAGGCTTGCGGCCCTCGTTGATCGCCGCAATCATTTTTTTCTGCGCGGGAAGGATACGTATCCAGACGTTGCCGACCATGATGGTTCCCATCATTGCGCCCAGATGGATGTAGGCTGCGCGACCACTAAAGACCCGCGTGAGGCCGTAAGCCGTGGCTACGAGTAACGCATAGAAGATCACAGCCACGAGTTTTTCGTTTCTGCTCAGCGCTGAGATCATTATCAAGTCGTAAATAATCCAGCCGGCCAGGAGCAGTCCGATTCCCAATCCAACCGCTTTCGTCAAGCTAATATCGTAAACGTCCGGATCGATCAGCGCGCCGCCGCCGAGGTAGTACACGACAATCAGAAGCGCCACGCCGCTCAACCACGTCGTGCCGGCCTCCCAGCGAAACCAGTGAAGCGTGCGCGAAGCCAGATCCGGCACTTTCCGCTTCTCGACTACATAAAAACCGCCGCTGTGGACCATCCAGATCTGGGCTGGTGTTCCAGTGTTGGCCACAGCTTTCTCTTCTTCGCTCAAACGCGCGTCGAGCCAGGTGAAGTAATAAGTGGTGCCTACCCACATGATGCCAGCAAACACATGGATCCAGCGGAAGATGAGATTAAGCCATTCGCTGATAGTTGGATTGATCATATTTCAGTGTCACAGACTTCTGTGACAGCCTTTTATTTCCGACTAAAAGTGACAACTGGGATGGTTAGAAAAATCCCTGTTGAACGGGCAACCGCAACGCGGTTTTGGCATTAAGCCCAGGGTTGCCGTTCGCCGGCTACCCTGGGTACGAATTGCGAATTCC
>JBDUCF010000252.1:0-4730 GCA_040003545.1 Pyrinomonadaceae bacterium
CTGATCGTAGTGTGCTGAAAGAGCTGCACACCGGGGGGCGTTCGGTTGTCACCCTGGGCGCGCCGAAATCAAAGGCCGGCGATCCCCGCGCCGCTAACAAGCGTTTGACGGCGGACAGCTTGAAGTTGGTTTGGCGCACTACCGGGCGAGACCTGGAGCGGGCCGAAGCGGTAGGCAACGCCGAGCTTTTCGTTGACCCTGTTCAGAAAGATGCGAAGGCCGACCGCCAAACCTTGACCGCCCCGCGCTTCGACGGGGACTTCTATGAGACGGGAAACCTGGCGCGAAACTTCACTGCCACCGGTGGCGCGAAAGCGGTGATCGATCCGGTGATGCCGAGCAAGGAACGTTCGACGCGCACAATTACTTCCCAGAAGATGGTGGCTGTCTTTGTGCGCGAAACTCAGAAGGTGGATCGCCTGGATGCGCAGGGCGACGCAAAATTTAACGAGCAGGATCGGAATGGAATAGCCGGCAGCATGGTGTTTACCGCAGTCGACCAGACGGTGCGCTTGCGCGGCGGTGAACCTACCGTCTGGGATTCGCACGCGCGCACGACGGCCACAGAAATAGATTCAGACACCGCGAATCGGATCTCTTATGGCCGGGGAAAAACGCAGACAGCTTATTACAGCCAGGAACAGACAAACGGTGCTACCCCTTTCTCAAAAGTAAAGAGTCCCGTTTATATCGTAGCCGAACGCGCCGAGTTTCATCACGAGTCAGGCGTTGCGAACTACGCCGGCAATGCCCGAGCCTGGCAAGACGACAACTTCGTGCGCGGCGAAACAATATCGCTCTATCGCGAGCAGAAGCGGATGGAAAGTAGAGGTCGAGTGCAAAGCGGATTGTATCAGGCGAAGCGCCGAACGTCGGCCGGCAACACCGAGACACCCGTTTTTGCTTCATCGGACTTCATGTGGTATTCAGATCCGGACCGCGTGTTGCACTACGAAGGAAATGTTGACGTCAAGCAAGGCACGGACCGGCTTACCAGTGGGGTCGCGGACGTATACCTCTTGAAGGAAAGTAACGAGCTGGAAAAAACGATCGCACAAAAAAACGTCGTGCTGACGCAACCAGGCAAACGAGGCACCGGGGACTGGCTGCAGTACACGGCGGCAGATGATGTGGCAGTGTTGAAGGGAAGCCCAGCCAGAGTGGAAGATACTGAGCAGGGCAGCACCGAGGGTGCGCGCCTGACGGTTTACATGCGAGAGAACCGTGTGGTAGCAGACGACAGCCGCGGGTCACAGTCAACCGGTCGCGTACGTTCGGTCCATCGGATCAAGAAGCCTTAACGCGGCAACTTCGAGAACGTTCGGCGGGAGATTCAATTGAGATCTGTCCAGACTGAAGAAATGGCAGGCGCGATAGCGACAAGCCTGGACGTTCAAAACTCAGCGTCCACAGCGGCGCCGGCCCCGTCTGAGCGAGCGCTGGCGGCTTTCAATCTCTACAAAACCTATGGTCGCAGAACCGTCGTTCATGACGTTAGCCTGCACGTAGAGCCCGGCGAAGTGGTGGGCCTGCTGGGTGCTAACGGCGCGGGAAAGACCACGACTTTCTACATGATGGTAGGCCTGGAGAGGGCCGATCGCGGCCGCGTTCAGCTTGCCGCGCGCGATGTGACAAAGTTGCCCATGTACCTGCGCGCCCGCCTCGGGGTCGGTTATCTGCCGCAGGAGCCGTCCGTGTTTCGCAAGTTGACTGCGGCCCAGAATATTCTCGCCGTGCTGGAGACCATGGGATTGCGCCGGCGCGAGCAATTGAAGCGAGTTGAAGAGCTATTGCAGGAATTCGGGATCGAGCATGTGCGAAACACTCGTGGCGACGAGTTGTCAGGCGGCGAGCGTCGCCGCACCGAGATTGCGCGGGCGCTGGCAACCGAACCACAATACATTTTGCTCGACGAGCCATTTGCGGGCATCGACCCAAAAGCGGTGGACGACATCCAAACCGTCATTCTTTACCTGCGCAACCGGGGCATCGGTATATTGATTACCGATCACAATGTTCGCGAAACTCTCGGGGTCACGAATCGCGCCTACATTATGGCTGATGGTCGAATCTTTAGGGCTGGAGCGCCGCGTGATTTGACAGAAGACGTTGAGGTTCGACGGCTTTACCTTGGTGAAAAATTCCGCATGTGAATCTAGCAGACGCAATCCCGCCTGATCGGTTATAATCTCCTCGCGCGGTCTCCCGCGAATACTTAAGTCTCCCGACCATAAACGGAAAAGTAGTTAAGTCAGAATATGTCCGTCAAGCTCACGACCAGTCTTTCGCAGCGTTTGGTGTTGACGCCCCAATTGCGTCAACGCATCGAGATGCTGCAAATGACGACGCTTGAGCTGAGCGACCTGATTCAGCAACAGCTGCTCGAAAATCCCGTGCTGGAAGAGGTAGCGACCCAGGAGGAAGCACAGGAGCTGGCCGAGAAGATTCTCGATCATCTGGCCAGTGGCGAACAGACCGGCAATTTTGAGGTACCTACCGTTGAGGCGACTGCGCCTGAGTTCGGCGAGCCTTCGGCCAACGGCGCGGGTGACGCCCAGGCCGCCGCCGCCGCAGATATTGAATACCAAAGTGACATGAACGCCGGGGGTGAGGAAGCAGCGGCAGGGGCAGAAGCAGGAGAGGAAAATCCCGGTGACGAAAGCGCGCGCGATGCGTTTGAAGAAATAGATTTCGGCCGGGAGTTTCAGGATTATCTTGATCCGGGATACAAGACACAGGAGTTCGAATACAAAGAAGACGCGCCCACCTTCGAGCAGTTTCTGACCCGAGCGCCATCGCTGACAGATCATCTCGAGTGGCAGCTTCACATCGATTCGGTTGAAGGCCCGCTCAGCGAAGCTGCCGAATGCGTCATCGGCAATCTGAACCCGGAAGGACGCTTGAATGCGACCAATCAGGAAATCGCAGCGCTGGGTGGGTGGACCGAAGAACTGGTGGAACAAGCCCGAGCGGTGGTGATGCGTCTGGATCCGGTTGGATGCGGCGCCCGCGACGTGCGCGAGTGTCTCCTGGCTCAGATTGAAGCTCGGGGCGAAAGCGATCGCCTGGCCGCCCGATTGATTAGCGATCATCTGGCGGACCTGCAGCAGCATAAGCTGCCGGCGCTGTCGAAACAGATTGGAGTGGATGTCGAGACTCTACTCGAGGAGCTGGAGTTCATTCGCACCCTGAACCCGTATCCCGGCCGGGCGCACTCGTCGGAAGAGCCGGTGCTAATTGCGCCGGAGATCTATATTGAGAAACTGGACCCCGATGATGAAGAGTACGTCATCTACTTCGCCGATGATGGCAGCCCGCGCCTCAGGATCAGCCAGAACTATCAGCAGATGCTCGCGCAACCCACGGTCACCAAGGAGACGCGCGACTTTATCAAAGACAAGATGCGTTCAGCAGTTGACCTGCTTCGCAACATCGAGCATCGGCGCCAGACTATTTACAAAGTGGTCGAGTCGATTGTTCATCGCCAGCAGGAGTTTCTCGACAAAGGTGTCCAGTACATCAAGCCGATGATGCTGAAGGATATTGCCGAGGACATCGGCATGCATCTCTCGACGATTTCGCGGGTCGTCAATCGCAAGTATGCGCATACGCCGCAAGGTGTGATCGAGCTGCGCCGTTTCTTTACTGAGGGGATGCTCAACGAAGAAGGCGAAGAAGTTTCGACGCGCATCATTAAGTTAAAGATCAAGAAACTGATCGAAGAAGAAGATACGCACAACCCCATTACGGACGATCAGGTTGTCAAGATTCTGACTAAAGACGGGATTAAGCTTTCGCGCCGCACGGTGGCAAAGTATCGCGACCAGATGCGAATTCCCGGCTCGCGCGAGCGTCGCGCAGTGGTTTAGCGCGCCCCGCATTTAGCCGGCTCAAAGGTTTGCTTCACATAACTTAATTCATCGCTCGCACGGCGATCGGGAGAGTGTGTCCGCTCGCGCGTATGCCGGGGTTGAACCAGGAGGGTCAGGAGTAATGAAGTTTGAGTATACCGGACGACATGTAGAAGTTACGCCGGCGTTGCGGAAACACGTCGAGGACCATTTTACGAAGTTGGACCATATATTCAACGATTCTTCGGCACGCACCCACGTAATTATCGAAGTAGAAAAGAAACGGCAGATCGGCGAAGTGCTGGTCCACTGGCGCGACCACACCTTGACGGCATCGGATACGAACGCGGACATGTACATGGCGTTGACGCGGGCGATCGCGAAGATCGAAAAACAGGCGCTGCGGCTGAAGAAAAAGATTATTGATCGCAAGCAGGGGGCGAAGAGAGGTGCCTCAGTGGCGCCGAATCCCGACGGTCTATTGGAAGCGAGTCCGCGGCCTCCGCGCATCATTGTGGCGCGGCGTTATACCGTGAAGCCCATGACTGCGGAGGAAGCCGCGCTGAGCCTGTCGTCACCTGACGACCAGTTTGTCGTATTTCGGGACGCGGATACCGATCGAGTCGGCGTTCTCTACAAGAGAAAAGACGGCAACTTTGGCTTAATCGAGCCGTAGTTTCCGGGCGTTTGCGTAAACGTCACGACATCGCGCCAATGGCGGTCCTGCTTGCGCCTGTTCACCCCACATGTTGACCCTATTCGCATTTGCTTACCCTGCACAGCTTCTCAGAACGACATTCATAAAGGTAAGGTGCAGGCGCGGTTCCTGACGAGCTGGAGGAACATCTGATCAAGTTAGGTCGGCAGTGAATCAGCATT
>JBDUCF010000253.1:0-4715 GCA_040003545.1 Pyrinomonadaceae bacterium
GGAATCTCCACTAAAGCTGACCAACTGTGCATCCGTGATTGTCCAGAACTTGGTCGCTTTGTCGGGCTTCGTGGCTGCCAGTATTTGATTCTTGGTTTGGGTTGTGCCGTCGGCCGATGTGCCGACATAGTTTTCGGCCATATTGCGGGCCAGCACAGAAATATCTCCATTAAAGCTGGCGGTGGTCACTTCATTCTCGAGCTTCATCAATTCCGCTTTCACCGCTTCACGATCCGCCGCGGGATCATTTTCCGCCGTAGTGCTCCGCCTTTCGTTACTATTTGTATTCGCAGGGGTAGAATTGGCAGCCGGCTTCATCTTTTCGCTAAGATTGCATAGCGACAACATTGCGAATAAAGCCGTGATAGCTAGAATTGATTTCATTGGCAGCACTTATTCCTATCAGAGATGGCAGATCGATTGTTTGTAAGCCAAAGATCGCAGCAAGTCAAATGAAGATTCGCGTATTCGCGCGCCAGTCAGAAGGATTCAGGAGGTAATCTATGTCAGACGATCCGGTGGTTATCAAGACTTTTTCAAATGAGATAGACGCCGAAATGGCTAACCAGTTGCTCCGGGAATCAGGAGTGAAGTCCTTCGTATTCAAAGATGATGCGGGCGGAATGGAGCCACATCTCCAGCTAACGGGCAGCGTTCGCCTGGTGGTCAGCCGGGCGGATGCCGAGCGAGCTCGCGAAATACTTCAAACCTGGGAGAGCTCGGCATAATGCAAGTGCTTGAAACAGATCGCCTGGTCCTTCGCTGGCTGGAGACGGAAGACGCGGAGTTCATCCTGCGCCTCCTCAATGAGCCTTCCTTCCTTCGCTTCATCGGAGACAAAGGCGTTAGAACAATCGATGATGCCCGCGACTATATTTTGAACGGGCCTGTTCATAGTTATGAACGTTTTGGTTTTGGCCTGTACTTGACTGAGCTGAAGGAGCCACAAGTCCCCATTGGCATCTGCGGCCTTTTAAAACGGGATTCACTGAAGGACGTCGATGTTGGTTTTGCTTTCCTGCCTGAGTTCTGGAGGAAGGGATATGCCTTTGAGTCTGCCGCTGCTGTGATGGCGTATGGCAGAGATGCCTTTGGTCTGGACCGGATTGTGGCTATTACTTCACCAGGGAACGATGAATCCATCAAGGTTCTGGTAAAGCTCGGCCTAAGATTTGAAGGTACGATCAAACTGTCTGACGATGCACCAGATATTGAATTGTTTGGGCCAGCGCCGCCACCTGCCGGAGAGCACTTCGCTGACTGAGTAGGAAAAATGTATTGTTCATTATGCGGTACGAGAGTCACGTCGAGCCTGGGTTATTGAAATCGATGAGGGGTTAACATGAATTGTCCTGTTTGCCAGACTGCTGAACTGACCTTAAACGAACTGGAGTCGAATCTCTCCTCTCTGAGCTGCGCCAACTGTGGCGGGAACTGGGTCCGTGGCGCCCAGTATTGGAAGTGGCTGGAACAACACGGCGAAAACCTGCCGGAGTCGAACGCTAAAATTGATGATCTGCCTCTCTCGGAGACAAAAGAACATCTTGACTGTCCGGAATGCCGCTGGCGAATGGTGAAGTATCTGGTCGGACACGGGATGGGTTTCACGTTAGATCATTGTCACGGATGCAAAGGAATATGGTTCGACAGAAATGAATGGGAAGTGTTACGCAAGCGCAACCTGCATGATGACTTGAATTCAGTCCTAACGGGATTCTGGCAGGCGGAAGCGATGAAAGAGGAACGAAAGAAGCGCCTGGAGCGGATCTATGTTAGTAAGTTTGGCGCTGAGGACTATGCGGAAATTAAGAGAATGCGCGCCTGGCTTACCGGGCACCAGAAAAAACATGAGTTGCTGGCTTATCTGACTGATGAAAACCCGCTTGATATTTAGTTGAGCAGAAAACCGTGCTTGTGCACTTACGATTCCGATCAGTAGCCATCATTTTTGTCGCTCTGGTGTTTTTCCTTCCGGTGGCGCGGGCCCAGACTGTTACGCTGGATCAACTCCGGCATGATCTGGCGAGGCGCTATCTTGAACCTGCCCCTCATATGGCCCTGGCCCGGTTCTATTTCGACAAGGGGGATCGACTTCAGGCTTTCTACATCCTTGAGGCAGTGCGCCGCGGACGTTTTGAGGAGAGTATTTTTAATCAGGCATTCCTTGCTTCGTTTGGTCAACTCCCGGTCGCCAACAACGAGAAGGCCGATCCGCCGCTACTCAAGCAGTATCAGGAACGAGTGGAAGCGTTGTTTGAAAAAGAGCCCGTCCGTGCAAAGGCCGTAGTCGCGGGGGCGCTCGCTAAATTTCCTCTGGACGGACAGCTTCACTTCCTCCTCGGAGTACTCGTGCAACGCGAGGGCAAACTTCGGGAGGCAGAGGCACAGTTAGTGAAAGCGGCAGAACTCGCCCCCCGCTCCGCTTATATTCAGGCGTGGGTCGGGAGGTTCTTCTTCAAAGTTAGAAAAGACAACCAGCGGGCGCTACCGTATTACCTGAATGCCTACTTTCTAGATCCCCATGCATATGAATCCGAGTTCGTCGAATCGCGCATACGCAGTATTAACTGGGACGCAGCCTTAGCTCGTATGGATCAGCTTCTCAAGAACGGCACGCCTCTCATGGAAGTCGCTCGCGATCAGAATCCCACTGTAGCGGTGCAGGCAGTTTCGCGGGCCGCAGAGGAATGGCGTCCAGAGTATCTGTCGAAGATGATTGCCTTGATGGAACACGATGACGAAGAGGTGCGCTGGTTGGCAACAGAAGCAATCAAGAATCACGCTGATCGATCTTTCGATGAACAATTGAAGGCCTTGTTGCAGGAAAAAGATTTACGCAAGAGAGGGCTGGCCGCGTACATCGCCGTTCATCTATGGAAGCAGGAGAGCTTTCCCATTATGCGTGACATGTTGCGTGAAGAGGCGCAGCTCTTGCGCTTCGACGCAATTTCCGCGCTGATGTTGGAAGGCGGCCCCGAAGCACGGCGCCTTGTGCTTCAGCACCGGCCAGATGAAACTGATCCGACTCTCCGAAGGATGATTGACGCCGCTCCGTCGAAGAAGGGGTTGAGCAATAGAGATTTTTGAGGCGCCTTAGTCAGAACCGCCTGCGGTAGCGGGCGGTTGATCTATAGGTCCGACTTGCTTGACAGCGCTGGTTCAACCGCCCGCTATTGCAGGCGGTTCTGACCCGAAGCTCATCGCAGTAGCTAACCGCCGACATCTCCTTCTACTGCGATGACATCGCCGTTACGATGACTGAGACTCAAAACTCGAGGGGTCGAGTTCACGCAGGAAGTCGAGGACCACGGCTATGGCCTGGTCACGCACTTCAAGGCTCCGGGCGACTTCGTTGTCCAGCTATATCAACCCAAATACGAGAAGTGACAGCTCATTACTTACGCCCTCGAGGCTGGGAGACATAAAACATGCGGGTGGGAATTCTTGGATCGGGAGTGGTGGCGCAGGCGCTTGGCGAAGGCTTTGTTAAGCACGGCCATGAAGTCATGCTCGGTACACGCGAGGGTGCGAAACTTGCCGAGTGGGCGACGCGAAATCCGCAGGCGCGGGTTGGCAGTTTTGACGAGACTGCCCGGTTCGGTGAAATTGTAGTGCTGGCGGTGAAAGGGGCCGTTGCCGCGGAGGCATTGCGCCTGGCAGGCGCGGCGAACTTTGCGGGCAAACCTATTATCGATGCGACCAACCCTATCGCCGACGCTCCCCCGCTCAACGGAATGTTGAAGTTCTTCACTAATCTCGATGAATCGTTGATGGAGCGACTCCAGCTGGACTTCCCCGGGGCGCGTTTTGTTAAAGCATTTAATTCTGTCGGCAGCGGCCTGATGATCAATCCGCAGTTAGAGGGTGGCAGGCCGACGATGTTTATCTGCGGTAATGACGACGCGGCCAAGAAGATGGTACGAGCGATACTGGATCAGTTTGGCTGGGAGACTGAGGACATGGGCCATGCGGAAGCCGCGCGGGCCATCGAGCCGCTATGCATGCTCTGGTGTATTCCCGGGTTCCTGCGTAACGAATGGAACCACGCCTTCAAATTAATGCGCTGACTGAATGAACGATGCAGAATTAGCGAAGATGGGCCAGCTCGCTGGCGCTTCCGGTATCGAGCTTTTTCAATGTGTCCTCGGCGCGTTTCAGGTACTTGCTGCCCTGCCTCCAATTGATCGCAACCGTGTAAGGCACGGTAGAAAGGTAGGCAGTGTCTGAGGATGTGCGTATAACCGGCGCCACCAGTTCAGAGACATTCACTACTCGCGGTTGATAAACTCTCTGCCACCAAAGCCCTCCATCCTGGTAAGAAGACAGCGCGTTAGAGAGTTCATTCTTCAATCTGTTCTCTGGCAACCAGGAAAGTATCATCTCGGCATCGGCAGAAACTTTTCGCAGATCGCTGGTGAAGCGTTCTACCGGAACCCGCACCAGCGTGGAACCTTCCTCGAAGTCTGCCAGCGAGTTGTAGACGACTACGTCGCTTTCCAATATTTTGAGATCCGAAATAATGCGCCCGGCCAGCGCTCGATCATTCTCTCGCTCTGCTTCCCTGTCACTTGGTCTGCCTGAATCGCTTCGGCCCGCGTTGCGTGACACAATTTCCGCTCTCGCCCAGCCCACATGCAAGCGCGCTTTGGCCAGTAGCAGGTCGCGCCCAGAGCCAGGGGTGTTGTCACACAATCTGCGGTAAGCGCCTGGTTTCT
>JBDUCF010000254.1:0-4698 GCA_040003545.1 Pyrinomonadaceae bacterium
TGGCTTCTTCCAACTGGGAACAACCGAGGCGCTTCATCGCCTGACCACGCAGACCGTTTTTCTCGAGCCGATTGATTCCGCGGTGCTGTTTGCGGCGCCTCGGGCAGTGGCAGTGCAGGGAGACTTCCCGTTTATCCGGGTGGACGCAGAAAGTTCATTACAGTCCCGCCACCATGATTTCGACCGGATTATCTACAAAGTCTTTTCAGACTTTACCGAGGCCGACGTGGCCGCATTGCGAAAAGACATGCGTCCTTACTCGGCGACCTTTATCCGCTACCTTCAGCTGCCGCCCAGATTCGATTCGCGCATAACAGATCTCGCGCACACGATGATCGTCAGCGCCGACGCGCGTAATCGTTACGACGCTGCGAAAGCAATCGAGTCGCGGTTACGAAGCGACTATGCCTATAGTCTGCAAATGAAAGCGAGTGGCCCCGATCCGCTCGCAGACTTTTTGTTCAACGTCCGTGCGGGTCATTGCGAGTACTTTTCGACAGCCATGGCTGTCATGCTGCGAACGCACGGTGTCGCCGCGCGGGTCGTCAATGGGTTCCTGCCTGGTGAATACAACGAGGCGGCCGGCGCATTCACCGTGCGGCAGAGTGATGCGCACTCGTGGGTTGAGGTCTATTTTCCGGAGACAAACTCCTGGGTCACATTTGACCCGACGCCTGCCGCAGGTCGCATAGAGCCTGAGGGCTCCGGCCTGGCGGCGCAGCTGGGCAAGTATGCGGAAGCACTTGAGTTGATCTGGTTTCAATACGTGGTTGGTTACGACAAGCAGGAGCAGCGCTCGCTGGCAACGTCATTTCACGACCGGGTGGTCGCGTTTCAGCGGCTGGTGACTGATGGGCTTTATCATTTCAAGAAAATCTTCTCCGTGATTTGGCGCCGGCCGATAGCCGGTGTTGCTGGAGCTGGGCTTTTGGTTATGACCGTGCTGTTGTTACTCCGGGTGAGACAGATTGGCTGGCGTGGCTTGAAAATCTCGCCGGGAAAAGAACACTCGGAACGCTCCGCTATTGAATTCTACGAGCGGCTAACAAGATCGCTGGCCAGGCGAGGAATGAAACGTTCGCCCGACCAGACCCCCCTTGAATTTGCGGCTACAGCTGGCCTTAGTGATGCGACGGCTATTACCAGTGCGTACAACCGCGTGCGCTACGGAGACGATAGATTGTCCCGACTGGAGCAGAAGGAAATCGAAGAGATGTTATTGAGACTTGAGCGAAGTCGACAAGAGATCTAAACGCAAAGGTGTTTGCAGGGCGCAGAGTCTTCCTTTGCGTACCTCTGCGAGTTCCTCTGCGACCTTTGCGGTTAGGCCCATTGTGCGATATCAATCGAGATTGAGTTAATGCTAAAGGTCGGATTCATCAGCTTAGGCTGCCCCAAGAACCTCGTAGATAGCGAGGTGATGATGGGCCAGCTTAAGCAAAACGGTTATCAGATCACCTCTGACGCCAGTGAGGCGGATACGGTGGTGGTGAATACGTGTGGCTTCATAGATGCCGCAAAGAAGGAATCGATCGAAGCGATTCTGGAAGCGGGCCGCTTGAAGACGGAAGGCAAAGCGCAACGACTTATCGTCGCGGGATGTTTAGTCGAGCGCTACCGCGATGAGTTAAGAGCATCTATGCCCGAAGTCGATGCCTTCATCGGCACAAGTCAGATAAGCGAGATCCTGACGGTATGTGATCCAGACGTTAGCACTCGCTCGCTTCCCATCCTGCCGTTGGGTAATCAGAGCGCCACCTACCTCTACGACGAATCGACGCCGCGGGTACTGGCCACGCCCGGCCACTATGCATTCATAAAGATCGCGGAAGGCTGTGACCGGCCCTGTGCCTTCTGCTTCATTCCGCAGATGCGGGGCCATTTTCGCAGCCGCCGTTTTGGCTCGATCGTTGCGGAAGCGCAGCAGCTCGCCGAGGAAGGCATTAAGGAATTGATCCTGGTGGCGCAGGATTCATCGCGATATGGCGAGGATCTCGGCAAGCAGGATGCTTTGGCGCATCTGGTGCGCGAGTTGTCGCACACAGACGGTATTGAATGGGTGCGCGTGATGTACACCTACCCGACGCACATTAGCGACGGTTTCCTTGACGTGCTGGCTGAGGAGTCGAAGGCCGTTAAGTATTTGGACATGCCTTTGCAACACGCTTCGCAGAATGTCTTGAAACTAATGAAACGCGGCGGTAATCGCGCCTCGCTGGAAAGATTGATCAAGCGTGTTCGCGACCGGGTGCCGTCAATTGCGGTGCGCACGACGTTCATCACCGGCTTCCCGGGAGAGACGGAAGAGGACTTTGAAGAGCTGTTGACGTTTGTTCGCAACGTCGAATTCGACCGGGTCGGCGTCTTCACTTACTCCGACGAAGAAGGAACGCCTGCATTCGATCTATCGCACAAGGTTGATCCGAAGATCGCGAAGCAGCGTCGAGCCCGTTTGATGAAGGAACAATCGCGTATCTCGCGGCGGAAGAATAAAGCTAAAGTGGGCCAAACGGTGCGCGTGCTCTTTGAAGGCGAATCGAAAGAGAGCGATTTGCTCTGGCAGGGAAGAATGGAAACTCAGGCTCCGGACATCGATGGCTGCGTTCTCATTAACGATGCGCCCGAAGGACTCGACCCGCGGCCGGGCGATTTGGTAAACGTGCTGATTACTGAAGCGCAGGAATATGATCTGGTTGGAAGGATTGTAAGATTAGAAACACGCGGCTCTGCCGCCTGATGTGCGGAAGGTCTCCGACCTTCCGATCGTATGGGGTGTTCTAAGGGGCTATGCCCCAAATTCGGGGCGCCGCCGCGAGGATTAGATCCAATCGCTACGGTGGGGCCAAGCCGCCACCGCACCTCAGGCCGCACAGCCGCAGAGAATCTGACGGCTGCGAGGACTGCACCACCAGGATGGGCATCAAGGAATCCAGCGACGAACTCAATCCAACGGCAATCGCGGCCGATCCTCCTTTGGCTGCACCGCCCTCGGCGCGCTCGGCGAAAGATTATCTGGCCCTCGCCATTGCAACTTGCGGTGTTGGTTATTTGCCGCTCGCGCCAGGAACGTGGGGCTCCTTGCTGGCGGTGGGAATCTATCTGCTAATCCGGACCGCCATATTGCATCACCCGGCTGACACACCTTCAATCGTTGGTCCTTCTGGTTTTCTTGCGGGAGAGCTGATCGCGATCACGGCTGTTACGCTTCTGGGGATATGGGCGGCGTCCCGAACTGAACGCATACTTCAGGTCAAGGACCCGGGAAAGGTTGTGGTCGATGAAGTTGCAGGCCAGTGGATTGCCCTGTTGCCAGTGCCACTAACCAGAATCGGACCGTGGCCGGTTTGGGTCTTTCTTGCTTTCCTGCTATTTCGATGTTTCGACATTGTGAAGCCATATCCGGTGCGCCGTTTGGAAGGACTCGAATCAGGATTGGGAGTGATGGCTGACGACCTCGCTGCCGGCGCTTACGCGGCAATTGTCATCGCCGTGCTTATCGCGCTTTTTGCGAAATTTGTTTTCTAAAGGAGAACCCATGCAGAAAACTGAGGGGAACGAGAAACAGCACATCGAGAAGACTGAGGAGCGCAAGTCAGAAGCAACAAGCAAACAGACGTTGCGCGATGTAGAAGCCAGCGAGAAGGTTCCCAATGCCAAACCGACGCGAGGGAACGACGAATCAAGCATGCCGTCGCCGGATGGCCCGTCAGACGAAGGGCGGAAGGATACCGACGGCTCCGGCCCCACGTAAGGATTCATCCTTCATCCTTCCTCTTCTTCGCCGGCCCCTCTCCGATCCAGCCGCGACGCCAGAAGAAAATCAGCATCCCGACAGCCACCACGATCATGATTACCCACACAGTGTAATATCCGTAGCGCGAATGAAGCTCCGGCATGTTCTCGAAATTCATTCCATAGACGCCGGCGATAAACGTCAACGGCAGCATGATGGCAGAAAAAATAGTTAGCACCTTCATGATCTCGTTCAGCCGGTTCGATACTACTGACAGATATGCCTCAAGCGAGCCGCTGATCAGATCACGATAGCTCTCTGCCAGATCCGTCACGCGCACCAGGTGATCATAGATGTCGCGAAAGAAGGGAAGCACCGGCCCGGAGATCAATTGAAACTGGCCATGGCTCATCCGATATAAAACCTCGAGCTGCTTTGAAGAGATCCGCCGCAATCGCAACACACTCCGCTTCAATCCCAGAATTTCTTCGAGAATCTTATCGTTGGGCCGACGCAAGGTGAAGATATTGTCTTCCAACTCATTTATGCGTTCGTCGAAGTCGTCCATCACCGGCAGATAATCATCAACGATACTGTCTATGATTGCATGAAGCAGAAATACAGCTCCGCGCTGGCAAGTAACGGGACTCGAGCGCACGGTCTGCTTCACCTTTTCGATACTGGTAAACTTGTCGTGATGATAAGTGACGACATAATTGCGCCCGAGAAAACCGTCGAGCTCGATGGTATTGAACCGCTCGGGGCTGGCGTCAGTTCGTACCGCATGCACAATGAAATAGATGTAGTCGGGAAACTCTTCGACCTTTGGATGATGGCGGTTAGCGCGGCAGTCCTCTACCGTAAGCGGATGAAAGTGGAAAACGTCCAGCAGCACGCGATCGTCGGCGAGGGACGGAGCTTCCATATCAACCCAAATGACAGCCTTGTCCTGCTTCAGCAAATCG
>JBDUCF010000255.1:0-4696 GCA_040003545.1 Pyrinomonadaceae bacterium
GCCAGCCAGGCTCGAACGTCGTCGCGCATCGCCTGAGTCATCTCGTGCGCGGCGTCATAGCTTCTGAACTCCACCTCGCTCGCGCGTGCGCGCAGGCGAGTGGCATAATCGCTGACGCGCGCCGGCGGGTAAAACTCATCACGTGAACCGGCCAGGTGAAACACGCTCGCCTCAGTTCGTTTGTAGAGGTCGCTGGTTTCCCAATCCCCCGGCAAACCGCCGCATATGCCGAGCACGCCACACAAGCAATCAGCATTCGTGAAGGCGAACCGGTAATTTAGCGCGCAGCTTTGCGAAAACCCAAGCAGAAAGATTCGCTCGCGATCCGCGGTGCCATCGCTGGTCAATAAATCAATCAGATCGAGGAGCGCCTGATGATGAATAGCGACGGAGTCTTCCGGATGAAAATTCGTGAGCCAGCCGAAACCGAAACGCAGAGGTCCGCCGGCTTCTTTCGGGTCTTTCAAGTGCTGGTGAAATCCCTGGAGTGAAACAATGGCGAAACCCTCGGGCGCTATTTGCCGCGCTTCGCGCATCATCTGGCGTTTGTTCGCGCCATAGCCGTGCAAGGCAATCAGCAGTGGCGCCTGAGGCGTTTCCGCCAGGTGCAGATCGTAATAAAGCTTGATTTCGCCCGTCAGGGTTCGGTCTGTCAGGTCCGATTCATGATTCATCGCTTGCAGCGTCCGCCGATGCTTATACCACGCCTGCGGCGCACTTAGCATGGGTCAACCGTGGATTAGCTGGTTCGTTGCATTCATGGGTGATGAAAGCTACGATGCTGGCGCGGCAATTCTTCGACTAAAGCTGAGACGAGGTAAGCGAGATGAAATTTCCCGGCGGATTCAATATTCAACAGATGATGAAGCAGGCGCAGGTGATGCAGGAGAAGATGGCGAAAGAGATGGAAGAGCTGCGGGTTGATGCTTCATCCGGGGGCGGCGTCGTAAACGTCCAGATGAAGGGCAATCATGAGATTCTGTCTTTGAAAGTCGATCCCGAAGCCGTGAAGGAAGGCGATGTAGAGATGTTGCAGGACATGATTGTCGCCGCCATCAATGAAGCCAATCGCAAAGTCGATGAAGCGATGAAGGGCAAGCTGGGCGGCATGCTGCCGCCGGGACTTGGGGGACTGTTTTAAGAATTTCGGAATGCGGAATGCGGATTTCGGATTTTGAACACCCGAACGTCCGATCATCCGATTCATAGCCGCTTGTTATAGGCTTTGCTCCGCAATGGGAAGAAATCCGCAATCCGCAATTCGAAATCCGAAATTCCACCACCATGCTTGATTACGCCGAACCCGTTACCAAACTAATAGACGAATTCAAACGCCTGCCAAGCATTGGACAGAAGTCTGCCCAGCGTTTAGCTTTTCATATCCTGCGCACACCCGAGGCAGAAGTTGAGCGCTTCATCGAAGCTTTGCGTGAAGTGAAGCTGCGCATCATCCAATGTTCCATCTGCAACAACCTCACCGACGTGAACCCCTGTCGCTACTGCGCTTCTCCATCAAGAGACCGTTCGGTCATCTGCGTTATCGAAGAACCGTACAACCTTGTGGCCGTGGAAAAGACGCGCAGCTACAAAGGGCTCTACCACGTGCTGCACGGCACGCTTTCGCCCATCCGGGGCATCGGGCCCAGCAACCTGCGTTTGGACAATCTCTTGACGCGGATGATGCCGGAAAACAACGAAGGGGTTGAGATTCGCGAGGTAATCCTCGCCACCAACCCCAATACAGAAGGCGAAGCCACCGCGAATTACATCTCCCGATTATTGAAGCCGCTCGGGATGCGCGTGACGCGGATTGCGATGGGAATGCCGGTGGGGGGCGATCTGGAGTACGTGGACGAAGTGACGATGGATAAAGCGCTGACCAATCGACACGAGATGTGAAGGCCAGGAGGAGGAGGCAGGCGGCAGGAGCAGACGGCAGGAGCAGGCGGCACGGAGCACGTATTAAGCAAGAGTGGTCAGAAGAGGAAGGATTACTTATGGTCGTAGGTGGTTTTCGTGATTTGAAGGTTTACCAACTGGCTTACAGATTAGCGATGGAAATATTTGAGGATTCGAAGTCCTTTCCTTCCGAGGAAAAATTCTCGCTGACCGACCAGATTCGTCGCGCTTCTCGCAGCGTGGCTGCGAACATTGCAGAAGGTTATCGCAAGAAACAATATCCCAAGATGTTCGTCAGCAAGATGGCCGACGCTGATGGAGAAGCAACTGAGACCCAAGTCTGGTTGGACTTCGCTCGCGATTGCGGTTATCTCCCGCCAGAACGGCAGCAAGAGTTAATCGTTGGATATGAAGAAATCGGCAAAATGCTAGGTGGAATGATCACGCATCCAGAAAGATTCAACTGAATACTTCGTGGTCCTGCTGACTGCTCCTGCCGACTGCCGACTTTCGGTTCAGAATCGGACGTGCTCTTCCGGGGCGCTCTTCGTACATTCGACACATTGCTCGCCGGTGTCGTAGAACTTTGCTTCGAACTCGACCAGGCTCTTGATGGGCACACCGGCAATGTCCTGTGGCGCGCCGGTAAAGCGCACAATTGCACCGCAGCCGATGATGGGAGCGCCCAGGCTCTTTACCAGTTCTACCGTCTCCTCAATCGCATGCCCACTGCGGATGATATCGTCCACGATAATGCACGGATTGATTTCACCCTGATTTACATATTGACGAAACATGCGCTTGCCGCCTTCCTGTTCCGCCCAATAAATCTGTTCGGCGCTGAGCGCATCGCGCACGCCAAAAGCTACCGGGATGCCGGCTGAGCTGGGACTGATCACTGATACCTTGGGCAACTGGCTGGCGATGTCCCGCTCCAGACGAAACTTGCGGCTGAGAGCGACCGCCAGCACGCGGGCGGTATCGTAATAGCGAAAAGCCAGCGGCATCTGAAAATAGTGCGGCGTGTGCTTGCCGTTGGGATAGATGAAGTGGCCTTCGCGAAACGCTCCCGTGCGTTTCAATATTTGCATTATGGCATCGGGGGGTGGAATCAGTTGGACCATTCTATGCTCTCCGTGATCGAAAGAATGATGGGATGAAAGATGAAGGCGAAGAAAAAACTCGGCACTCCCCTTGGGAACAATATGAGTTCATCCTTCCGCCTTCATACTTCATCCTTTATTTGCGCCGCACAGCATACATCATCCGGCGGTTTTTCCTCCATCCGCAAGCGCGCGTTCGATAAGTTTGCGCTGGTCCCTTATCAAACCGGCAGGCAATGAATCCAGGGCGAACCATTCGGCGCTTTTTATCTCCATGCTTTGCGCGCGCGCGCGGCTGGCCGGACGGCAGCGAAAAATAATTTCTACCTGATCGGGGTTTTTCAATGTGCGCACAAAAGCGATTTCAGCGCTTTCGAGTTCCATGCCCGCCTCCTCCCGCAACTCACGCCGCAATGCGTCCTCCGGTTGTTCACCTTCTTCGATAAATCCGCCGGGAATGCCCCAGCCGTTTCCCGCACGAAAAACGTGATCGAGGAGCAACACACGGCCCTGGTCGTCAAGCACGACAGCAGCCGCGGTGACGGTGAAGCGCGGTTTGCGGAAACGCGCTGTCCCGTGACGCACCACTCTGGGCAATCGGCGCCACAACCTGCCGAGAAGTTCTTTGGACATTTGGTGGGTAGGATAGCATGGGCGTTGGCGCCCAGCGTTTCAAGCGGAAGCCCGACCGTCAGGGAGGGCTCCTTCCCTCTTCGTGAGAGAGCCCTTGCTAACGCGCGGGCTTGTGCTTAAGATTCTCTTCCGAATCTTCTCTTAGACTGTCTGCGAGGAAAACTGATAGCCATGTCAGCAAACGCTTCAGACTTGACCAAAGGCAACGCCACTGCTCCGCCGGGCCCGGATGCCTCCGCTGAGAAGAATGCAGCGGTGCCCAAGAAGATCACAAACGCGCAGACGGTTTGCAACGAGAAGAATGAAAAGGGAAAACTTTGTAACGGCCACCTGAAACAGTTGCGGACCGCGGGCGAGGCAGCGGAAGTTCATCTGCGCGGCGATGATGTGCTTTTCAAGTGCCAGACATGCGGCACGCTTTATATGGGACCACCGCTGGGCCATCTGCGCGATCCGGAGAAACAGCATCGATTCGTGCAAGCGGAGTTAACGGCGCTGCTGCAGGCCGCGGGCGGGACGATGCCCGTAATCAAGAAGAATGAAAAAGGCGTGTACGTTCTGGCGGAAGCGCTAGCCGGGCATGCGCAGGCTCCGGCGAAGCCCGCGGCAGCGCCCGTCGCAAAACCGACTGTCCCCATCGCGCCCGCGGATTCATCTCCGCAAGCTGATATTCATCGACCAGCCGCGGAGGCCCAGGCTGCGACGGGCGAGGCGTCAGCGGCCCCTTTGAGTCCCGCCGCTGCTACGGCATCGCCGGTTGCCGGGCCGGAAACGCCCGCTGATCTGGCGCCTGATGTGGTTCCGGCATCAGTTGCACCACCACCTGCTGCTGCCGGCAGCGAAGCCGCGCCTAAGCCTGCGGAGCGCAAGGCGAGTGTCGAGTTACATCGGGGCACTTATGCAGGGGTTGTAGACACTGGACCAGTTAGTGGTGAGACTCACGAGCAAAAAATCGCGCGCCTGACAAAACTCGCCGCCGCCGCAAAACAAAAAGCGGAAGAGGGCGCGGGATAGAGTGCTTCGCCTTCGCGTCGAAGAGCCATTACGCAAGTTTCGATTAC
>JBDUCF010000020.1:0-15861 GCA_040003545.1 Pyrinomonadaceae bacterium
CTCGACACAGTATCTTGTGGTCATAACCACTAAACCGAAAAGGAGCACCGACACTTATGGCAACTAAAAAGAAGGCCGCTAAAAAGGGCGGCAAGAAGGGTGCGAAAAAGGGCACCAAGAAGTCAGCCAAGAAGAGATAGCTCGTTCATTCAGGGTACAACTACAACCTTCCACTGGCGCACACAAAAATCTAAGGCCCTAGAGGCCATGTAAAGGAACGGCGATGTTTTCGAGAGAAGCACGCCGTTCCTATTCTTTTGTTTGCGCTACGCGCTATTAGTTCGCTATGCTTCGCCGCAATTGAGATGAAGTGCATTGATGAAGTTTGGAGGCGCTTACCTGGTGCGAGAAACTGACGACAGACCATGGGGAAGCTACGAAGTGCTGGAAGAAAGCCCCGGCTATAAGGTCAAAAGACTCGAAGTAAAACCCGGCGCCCGGTTAAGTTTACAGCGTCATTCGCGCCGCAGCGAACATTGGGTGGTGGTTGAAGGAATTGCTGACGTCGTCTGTGGCGATCGCACGCTGCAACTGGAACAAGGACACCACATATACATTCCCGCAGAAACCAATCATCGACTCGGCAACAGTGCCAATCACCTGCTGACCCTGATCGAAGTACAGCTTGGAGACTATCTCGGCGAAGACGATATTGTACGGCTGGAGGACGACTACAAGAGGTAGCGGCTTGCTGGTAGCTCCGGCAACCGCGATTAGGGCCCGTTGTTCCAGGTACTTTTTATGGTCACCCATGATTCGCGTCGCGTTAGTTGAGCCCGAGATACCGCCAAACACAGGAAACATTGCCCGGCTGTGCGCAGCGACCCGCGTTCCTTTGCACATCGTTGGCGCGACCGGCTTTCGCCTTGATGACCGTGCCGTCCGTCGTGCAGGCCTGGACTACTGGCCGGAGGTTTCACTTCAGCGCCATCCGGATCTCAACTCACTCTACCGGTCTCTGCCAGAGGCGAGATTCATTTACCTGACAACCAAAGCTGATACCGCATACTTCGATTGGAGTTTCGCTGGAGATGACTGCCTAATCTTTGGCCGCGAAACTCGGGGCTTACCGGAAGATCTGCTTCGGGCCAATTGGAACCGATGTCTGACGATTCCCATGCTTAATGGAAACGTGCGCAGTCTTAACCTGGCCACCTCAGTGGGCATTGTCCTTTATGAAGCCCTGAGGCAGACCGGGGCATTCTTGTGACGCAAATTCTCAAATTGTCTTGTTCCCGCTCTCACGACTCCCTTCCATAGCGAAAAAAGAGTCGCCAGTGATTGCCCACCGCTTGTAACTTAGGAGCTGTAAGAGAGAGTTCTGCCGCCATACATGTTAAGATTGATAGTTTCACCGTTAAAGGCGAAAAGTGACTGGAGCCGTCCATAGGAAAGAAGATGAGTTTAAAAAGAGAAGACATACGCAATATCGCGATCATTGCCCACGTCGATCACGGAAAGACGACACTGGTGGACGCCATGCTCCGCCAGTCCGGTACGTTTCGCGAGAATGAGCAGGTTCGAGACCGGGTAATGGATTCAATGGATCTTGAACGCGAGCGTGGCATAACGATCATGGCCAAGAACACGTCGGTTCATTATCGGGATGTAAAAATAAACATCGTCGATACTCCGGGCCATGCTGATTTTGGCGGCGAAGTTGAACGTGTCCTGGAAATGGTTGATGGCGTCATGTTGCTGGTTGATGCGGCTGAAGGGTGCTTGCCTCAGACGCGCTTTGTTTTGCGCAAAGCGCTGGAGGCGCGTTTGCCGTCAATCGCCGTAGTCAACAAGATCGACCGTCATGATGCTCGTCCGGCGGAAGTCGTCAACGAAATCTACGAATTGTTTCTCGACCTGGACGCAACCGATGAACAGATCGAGTTTCCGATCCTTTTCGCGATTTCCCGCCAGGGCATTGCCAAGCACAAGGTTGACGATGAGTCATTGGACCTGCGCCCCCTGTTCGACCAGATAGTGACTACGATCCCGGCGCCGGAGCAGTTATGCGAAGATAGCCTTCAGCTTCTGGTAGCAAACCTCGACTACAGTGATTATGTCGGCCGGCTGGCAATAGGCCGTATCTTCTCAGGTGAAATAGCGATCGGCGATCAGGTTGCCATCGTGAAGCGCGACGGAACGATTCAAAAGACACGTGTGTCACAGCTCTATGCGTTTGAAGGATTGAAACGCGAGTCGGTCGAACGCGCCGGCTTCGGCGAGATAGTCGCGCTCGCAGGCATGGAAGACATCCAGATTGGCGAAACGATCAGCAGCGTCGATAATCCGCAGCCGCTGCCTGTGATTGCCGTGGATGAGCCGACGATCTCGATGATCTTCGGAGTCAACAACTCGCCCTTTGCCGGCAAGGAGGGACGTTTTGTAACTTCTCGCCAACTCAAAGAAAGGCTCGACAAGGAAATCCTCGGCAATGTAGCCATTCGGGTTGAAGCCACAGAGTCGCCGGATCAATTCAAAGTTTCCGGGCGGGGAGAACTCCAACTCGCGATCCTTATCGAAATGATGCGCCGGGAGGGGTATGAGCTGCAGGTGTCAAAACCGGAAGTGATCACGCGCCGGGTTAATGGCGCGGTAATGGAGCCGATCGAACAAGTAGTTGTCGACTGTCCGGAAGAGTTCATCGGCGTTGCTACCGAGGCCCTGGGACGCCGCAAAGGGCAGATGATAAAAATGGTGAATCATGGCACCGGCCGCGTACGTTTGGAATTCGAGACGCCTTCACGAGGCTTGATCGGATTTCGCAGTGAATTCCTGACTGAAACCAAGGGGACCGGACTGCTCAACACACTGTTCCTCCGTTGGGGTGAGTGGCAGGGAACAATGCGCGGCCGTTCCACTGGTTCGCTGGTGGCGGATCGCATGGGAGAAACTACGACGTATGCCTTATACAATCTGCAGGAACGTGGATCCCTTTTTGTTCGGCCGGGAACAAAAGTCTATGAAGGAATGATCACTGGGGAGAACGCGCGGGCGGTTGACCTCGATGTCAATGCCATAAAGGAAAAGAAGTTGACGAACATGCGCGCCGCTAGTGCCGATGAAGCCATGCGGCTGGTTCCCGTGAAAGAGCTCTCCCTGGAACAGGCGCTGGAGTTCATTGCCGATGACGAACTGGTGGAGGTAACCCCGAAGAATATTCGTCTGCGCAAACGCGTTCTGCGCTCGAATGAACGGCCAAAGAAGAAGGATAGCTAACTTCCTGCAGACCGCGTGCCGCCGAAGCTAGATTCACTCCTCAGCGTCATCATCCTCACCCGCGTTTGTTGGTTCGTAAATCTCATAGCCGGTTGAGTCGTCGTAGTAATAACCAGGAGGGCGCTTGCGCTGTGGTTGGGGCGCCTCATTCTCTTCCGTTGTATCATCTTCCCGTTTCATCGTCATAAGCGACGTAAGGCATCGCATGTCCTTTCATCTGCCAAAGCTATATGCAATAACCGACAGGCGACTTTCGGGCCTTTCTCATGCCGAGCAACTCGTCCGCCTGGCGGCCGGCGGCGCCCGGCTAATACAACTTCGCGAGAAATATTTGCCATCCCGGGCATTCTATCAAGAAGCAGAAGCAGCGTTGCTGCTCGCGCGCGAGCTTGGCGTGAAAGTCATTATCAACGATCGCGTAGATATTGCCCTGGCCCTACAGGCTTACGGAGTTCATCTGGGGCAGGACGACGTTCCACCGGAGAATGCGCGCAAATTGTTAGGTCCGGCGGCGATTATCGGTCTTTCCGTGCACAACGCAAAGCAGGCCAAAGAGGCTGTGGGCTCGCCGATTGACTATCTTGCCGCGGGCCCGATCTTTCGTACGAGCTCGAAGGACAATCCCGATCCTGTTCTCGCGTTCGATGGGCTGCGTGAAATTCGCCGGACCACAGGCAATATTCCTCTGGTGGCTATTGGGGGTATTAATCTGGAGAATACGCGCGCTGTGTTCGAAGCCGGGGCCGATGCCATCGCCGTCATCGGCGCACTCCTTTCGCATCCCGGCGCCATCGAAGGCTCCACAAGATCGTTCCTGGCACTCACTTCCTAAAAACTCTACCGCTTTCGGCGATCAACAGATTTTACTTGCGTTTAGCGAGGTAATACGCGAGAATCATTGCCTTGCCGGGTCTGGCCTGGCAACCACTCTTTTCGCCTCCGGGCTGTCTGACAATCGTCTCGCCGGTGAATCTTTTCCTGGTAATCAACTCAACAACGGAGCGTACCTTGAAGTGAGCTTTTTCGATTTACCTCCCGTTATCGAACGGATGCTGCTGGTCTCCGACAAAATCAGCGACCTGAATTTTTCCGTAGGGCAGCTGCCGCAGGTGGAAATCAACGGCAAACTGACGCCGGTTCAGCCGCTTGGAGTTCAGAAACTGACTCCGTATCAAACGGAGATCATCGCGATGGCCCTGCTGCAAGGGAACCCGGACGCAGCAGACCGTCTGGTGCAGACGGGCACGGCGGACCTCAGTTATTCGCTGCCTTCCCGCGCCCGATTTCGCGTCAATATTTTTCAGCAACGCGGCGTTTACTCCATTGTAATGCGCGTCATTCCTACCGATATCCCCACGCTCGGTTCGCTTTGCCTTCCCAGGCAGCTTGCGGAGATCGCGGAGTTACGCAATGGCATCGTACTTCTTACCGGGCCAACTGGATCCGGCAAGAGCTCGACGCTGGCTGCACTCATCGACATCATCAACGAGACCAAGCAGTACCACATCGTAGCCATCGAAGATCCGATTGAATACCTTCACGTGCACAAGAACTCGACGATCAATCAGCGCGAAGTCGGTCATGACACGAAAGACTTTCCTTCAGCACTCCGCGCCGCCCTGAGGCAAGCGCCGAAGGTTATCCTGATAGGTGAAATGCGCGACTTTGAGACGACCGAAATCGCGCTCGAAGCCGCTGAGACCGGCCACCTCGTTCTGTCAACATTACATACGATTGACTCGTCAAAGACAGTCGATCGCATTATTGGACTTTATCCCAAGAATGAAGAGCCGGTCATTCGCACGCGTCTGGCCCAAACTTTTCGCTATATTATTTCGCAAAGGCTGATTCCACGCGCTGACTTCGGCGGTCGCGTGGCTGCCGTCGAGATACTGAGGTCGACGCCCCGAACGAGAGAATACATAGAGAGTGGCGAGCAAGACGGCAAATCATTGCTGGATGCAATGCGCGACGGACAGTTGGAGGGCATGCAGGACTTTGACACCGTAATCAGGGAGATGATCGAGCGCGAAATCATTACTGTGGAAGACGGACTAGCCTTCGCTACGAATAAGAACAACTTGTTACTTTCGCTCAAGGGGCTTTCATCCTCCGAAGATTTCGTCCGAGCCAAGGGTGGAAGTATTCCAGCGTCAACTTTTGCCGATTCAGGTTCACTACTTAGCATGATCGACTAGGAAAATAGTTTGACTCGGTAAAGACCATGACCATAGTTTGTCCTAACTGTTCCGCACGCTTGCAGCTCAATGATGCAAAGACGCCTGCAGGCAACGTCACTGTTCGTTGTCCAAAGTGTCAGAAGACCGTCGAGGCGCAATCATCAGGTCCCACTGTCGATCACAGCGGGCTTGGTCGAGGAAAGTCTCCAGCTACGGAACATGCCCGGTTCGAGCGGGCTACGGCAGCCCCACCCTTCAGACTTCAACCGGAAGACACGACTGCTAACTCTTCATCGGCCGGCTCCGCCTCGGTCGATAATCTTGACAATGCAGCCAGGCTCTTAGTCGAGCTGCTACATAGAAGCGGAATATCGGCTGACAGGAAAGCGCGCCGGCAAAGTGAACGCCGCAGGCTGCTTGTCTGTGCCACTCCCGAGCATCGCGAAACAGTGGCCCGTCTTCTGGCCCAAGATGGATATGAGGTTTTTGTCGCCGAAAATACGACGCAGGCTCTGGAAAGCATGCGCGGAGATAAGATGGACATCGTCCTTCTGGATCCTCAATTCGATCCTCTCGAGCAAGGTGTGGCCTTTGTTACCCGAGAAGTAAACATAATGCGCCCCGCTGACCGGCGCCGGCTTTTTTTTGTTAGCCTTTCAGCGACCGTTCGTACATACGATCTGCATGCTGCTTTTCTCAACAGTGTCAATCTGGTGGTCAGTCCCCTGGATCTGGAAAAACTTCCTGGTGTGCTGGAGATTGCGCTACGCGATTTCAACGAGCTCTATAGGGAGTTCAATGCCGTGAACCACGTAGATGCGCTCTAGTACGGTTAACGCTCCAGAATAAGGAAGCGAACCTGAGAACTTCTTAAGACGGCTCCTGCCATCAGGAGCCGTCTTCGTATTTCCTCGCCCTTTTGCCTACCGTCAGAGTCCGCTCCAAAGTTCAAAGCAATGGGAAAGATAATTTTGAAATAGCGGCAATGCGTGTAAAATCAGCCCTTGCTGAATGAGTTAACGGTCTGGCCCAAACGGCTCTCACTCTTCTTCAATCGCCGCTGGTAGCGCTGCTGGAGTCGAGTTAGCAAAGCAGGGATATTCTTATTCATGTCTGAGAACGATCCTCAGAACAAACCGTCACCTTTGCCGCCCACTATTGCGGTACATGGTGGCGAGCGCCCGGAGGAGCAGTCATTCGGCGCAGTGGTCTCGCCGGTTTTCCATTCATCAACCTACAGCTTCAAGAACTTTTCGGAGATGCGTCGCTACGCGCGCGGCGAGTTGCCCGGCGAGTATTTCTATTCCCGTTATGGGAATCCCACCGTTGCGGAGGTCGAAAGGAAGATCGCTGAACTGGAGGGTGCCGAGGCTTGCGTAGTCACGTCTTCCGGATCGGCGGCAACCTTCGCAGCGCTGGTAGCTATTTGCGAAGCCGGCGATGAAGTAATTGCTTGCGACTCAATTTACGGCGGCACAACAAGAATACTTACCGAGGTTCTTAGTCGCTTCGCGGTAACTGCGCGGTTTATCCGTCTGGACGAGATTTCTGATCTACCCAAGATTGCCGGGGATCGCGCCCGGGTCTTCTGGTTCGAGACCCCTACCAATCCAATAAACCGCCTGGTGGATCTGGTCGACGCCGGGCAAGCGGCTCGCGAGGCTGGTCTGTTTTCGATAATCGATAATACATTTGCTACGCCAGTGCTCCAGCAACCGCTGGCAAACGGAATAGACGCGGTCGTTCACAGTGCCACCAAGTATTTGGGTGGGCATTCTGACCTGACCGCCGGCGCCGTCGCGGGAAGTCATGACTACATTACGCGGGTACGCCGAATTAATCTGCGTATTGGCGCGACGCTCGATCCGGCGGCCGCTTATCTTCTCGCTCGAGGAATCAAGACGCTGGATGTACGCGTGCGGGCCGCCTGCGCCAATGCATTGCGTTTGGCCGAAGCATTGCGGTGTCATGAGAAGGTAGCGCGCGTTTATTACCCGGGCCTGGAAGATGATCCCAACCATCAGGTCGCGAAACGCCAGATGAAAGCCTTCGGAGCGATCGTCGCCCTCGATCTCGTCGGTGGTGAAAACCAGGCTGAACGCTTCTTTGATTCGTTGCGGCTAGTGCGCTGCGCTCCTTCTCTCGGCGGGGTGGAATCTTTGGTAAGTTATCCCCTCTACTCCTCGCATTATGGATTTTCCGAAGCGCAACTTCGCGCGGCCGGGGTGTCGGCGGCGACCATTCGCATCGCGGTCGGTATCGAAGCGGCGGAAGACATCATCGCCGATGTGAAGCAGGCACTCGAACAAATCTAGGATGGCAGAAGCAAGCGCAATCATTCCCGCTGAGCGCTCCAAGCTCGCCCATCGTCACGGGCGCGCGGCCGAGAGTCAGCGCCGCCTGAGCATAGTTCTGATTCTGACCTCGCTTTACATGGTCGCCGAGACCTTCGGTGGATGGTGGACCGGATCGCTGGCGCTGCTGGCTGATGCGGGACACATGTTCGCCGACGTCGCCGCGCTGACTTTGGCGCTGATGGCCGTTTGGTTTGGCGCTCGTCCCGCGACGCCGCGCAAGACCTTCGGTTACTACCGTCTGGAGATTCTGGCAGCCTTAATCAACGGCGTGGCCCTGGTGCTGGTTTCTTTTCTGATCTTCTATGAAGCATATCAGCGTTGGGCGACTCCGCCGCTTGTTCGCAGCACGGCCATGATGGTGGTTGCCGCCGGCGGACTGCTGGTGAATCTCGGATGTGCCTGCCTGTTGCACCGTGATCGCAAAGAAGATCTGAACGTACGCGGCGCCTGGCTGCATGTGATTGGAGATGCGCTAGGCTCGGTCGGCGCCATTATAGCCGGCGTTCTGATGTCTATATTCGGTTGGTACGCGGCCGACCCGTTATTCAGCGCGATCATTGCGCTGCTAATTGTCTGGAGTTCGTGGCACCTGATTCGCGAATCAACAAACATCCTGCTTGAAGGGACACCTGCCCACATCAATCTGGCTGCGGTTGAAGATGCAATTCTGGAAACCGACGGGGTTGACGACGTGCATGACCTGCATCTCTGGACGATCACTTCTGGCCGGGAAGCGTTAAGCGCGCACGTGATTCATGCCTATGCGGTTTCGCAGCCTGACCTTTTGAAAGAGCTGCGCACCAAACTTCACGATCGCTTTGGAGTTGACCACCTGACAATTCAAATGGAGACTCCTGACTTCGAGGATGAGACTTTTCACTTCTGCCATGCAGGCACGGCTTGCTTTCGCTCGGCGCGGGAATAGGCCTGGAGACCGGAGGCCAGGGACTTGAGGTCGGCGGTAGCCTGGGCTCGCTGTTCTTTAACTTCAAACTCCAGCCCACTTTCATGGAAATCAATCTTGTAATCACACTTGATAAACGCGAGCAGGCCGCCCTGCAGGCGGCGTTGGTCACACATGGCGCGCCCGATTGCCTGGTCACCCTGGCGCTGAAAGGCAGTTGCTACATTTCGACTCTCGAGGAGATGCGCCGTCTGCGCGCCTGGATCGCCGAAGCCCGAATCGCCGGCGAGACTGACTTTGCCTCCCTCAATGTCATTGAGCGCTCGCTGGTAAAGTTCGGCCTTTAGAGCCATCAACATGGGTCCCACAACTTTTCCGCGAGTAAAAATCTGCTGCAACGAAAGTGTTGAAGAAGCCTGGCTGGCGATTAAGCATGGGGCCTCAGCCATCGGCCTTGTTTCCGACATGCCCAGCGGTCCCGGAGTTATTACTGAAGAGATGATTCGCGAGATCGCCGCGTTGGTGCCGCCCGCCATTTCCACCTTCCTGCTTACCTGCAAGCAAGATGCAGCTGCGATCATCGAGCAGCAGCGCTACTGCCGGACTAACACGATTCAGATCTGCGATCGCCTGGAAATGAAAGTCTATCCCGAATTGCGTGCCGCGCTGCCCGGTATCGACCTGGTGCAGGTCATCCACGTCACGGGCGAGGAATCAGTGACGGAAGCAATTAGTGTGGCGCCGCAAGTGGATGCGATTCTACTTGACTCCGGTAATCAAGGTCTGGCGGTCAAAGAGCTGGGTGGGACGGGGCGCACGCACGACTGGAGCCTCAGCCGGAAAATCCGCGAAGGCGTGAACGTTCCGATCTTTCTTGCCGGCGGCATCAAGCCACAAAACGTTCGCGATGCTGTCCATCAGGTTGCGCCCTTCGCAATCGACATCTGCACGGGAGTACGAACTGATGGCAGGTTGGACGAGCAGAAGCTCTCGGCTCTGTTTCGTGAACTGAGCTAGAACGCCCCGCGCTTTTATTTAAACAGCATGGCAACAATCGAACTCGGTTACGGTAGCACTTCAATAGCGTTCGAATATGACGAGGGGCATTACGAGGTGCTCGCGCCCAATGAAGGCAATGAGCGTCCCCCGTCTGATGCGGATATAGGCAGCGCGCTGGACAATCCTATCGGATCACCACCTCTTGAAGAAATCATCCAACCCGGCGCGAGCGTTCTGATCGTGGTTTCAGATGCGACACGGGCTACGGCCAGTCCCCAGGTGGTTAATCTTCTTGTTCGGCGCGTCATTCAATCCGGAATCAGCGCCGGCGACATTGCTATTATCTTTGCCACCGGGATTCACCGTGCCCCGACCGACTCTGAAAAGCGAGAGCTTTTGACTCCTTTCATCGCCCAGAGAGTTCGGACAATCGATCATGACGCTTATGATCCCGCGATGGTTGTTCAATTAGGAACAACGGAGTGCGGCACACCGATCGAAGTTAATCGGGCGCTGAAGGATCATTCGCGCGTCATCCTTACGGGCGGCGTTGGGTTTCATTATTTTGCCGGGTTTACCGGTGGTCGCAAATCGATTTGCCCGGGACTGGCCTCGGCCCGGACGATCGAAGCGACCCACCTGCTGGCCCTGGACTTTGAACGCGGCGGCCGGCGCGCTGGTGTTGCGGCTGGACAGCTCGATGGCAACCTGGTGCACGAGGAATGCGAGCGAGTGACAGCCATGATCGATCCCTCCTTCATCGTGAACACGATTGTCGATGAGCGCGGCCGAGCGCTAAGGGTCTTCGCCGGCGACTGGCGAGCAGCGCACCGTAGGGCCTGCGAAGAATATTCTGGGACGCATTCGCAGCGAATTGACCACAAACGCGACCTGGTGGTGGTCAGTTGTGGCGGTTCGCCCTACGACATCAACATGATTCAGGCACACAAAGCGCTCGACATGGCCGCGCATGCGTGTCGTGAAGGCGGCGTCATGGTTTTGCTCGCCGAATGCCCGGACGGCCTGGGGCGAGCGGATTTTCTGAAATGGTTCGACCCGGCGGGTTCTCGAAGTCTGGAACAGCGACTGCAGCAGGCTTATGAAGTTAACGGACAGACGGCATGGTCGCTGCTAACTAAGACCGAGCGATTTCGCGTTTATCTGGTTTCACAACTCGCGGCCGCTGACGTGCGGCGAATGGGAATGGTGCCCGCGAACACTCTTAACGAAGCGCTCGCTCAAGTCGATTCAGGGATGCCGGGCTATATCATGCCGCGTGGCCCGGCCCTATTGCCGGTTGTGATAAATTGATCTGGAACGATTATGGCACTAGAATCCGCTTGATCAAGACAGACTACCCTCAATCATACTTCGAGAAGGAGCTACCCTGTGAACTTCAAGCTTATTACCACCAGCATAATGATCACGTTATGGGTCGCCGCGGGCGTCTTCGCTCAGCAGGCGGCGCCGCCCGAATCAAATGAAAAGCGCGCGGCGTTAACTGAACTTGCCGGTGCTCTTGATGCGCGAGGAAGTTCTGCGCTTGAGGGCCGTTTGCTGACGACAATGCTGAATGGCGCGCCGGATTCACCAGTGACTAACGTACGTCTCGTGATTAGAAATGCCGGCGTCGCGTACTACACATACATTTCCGGTTGGGCCACTTTCTATGCCGGCGACGGAGTCCGCTGTGGCGAGGGTTTGTTTAAGTTGGACGCTCTCGCGCCGGGTGAGTCGGCGGAAACAGACACGCCGGGTCTGCGGCTCAGGTGCGCGCCTGCAACCTGGCGCATCGTGGCCACGAATCTGCTGACCCGCATGAGCGATACTGCGAAGGCGAACGAGGCCCAGTCGCCGGAAGGTTCTGAGGGTTCAAGTTCAACCCAAAGCGCCATGACGTCCCCTTCAGCCAACCTCTTAATTGCCATCGATGGTGAAGAGCATCCAATTCAATTGAACCACCCTCTGGTCGTGAAATTGGGAAACAGGCAGAGGACGATCGTGATTCGAGCCGCGCCCTGAGTAGCGTTTCGGGAACTGTTTTAGTTTCGCGCCAGGGCGTCAGGAAAGAAGAACCCAAGGCGCAAAGCAGATAGAACTTATCAGCTTTGCGCCTATTGTTCTTTGATCCTTGGCGTCGATCCTTAGCGTTGGCGCGAAACGGCGCGGCTTGACCTCTTTGCTGGCGCGGCTTAGCATAATCAAAAGATCATCATACGGATTCCCCCTTCCGCTTTAGAAAGAGGTACGACCATGGCAGAAGAACAAAGCGAAACCACGTGCGTTCATCCGGCTTGCGATTGCCCGCGAGAGAAGGACAGCAAGTACTGCAGCGAATACTGCAAAGAGGCTGAGAAATCCCACGTAATGGAGATAGGCTGCGGCTGCGAGCACGCCGGCTGTCGATAAGTGCGACTGACGAGTCCTATAGTTTGGAATTTCCGGCAATGATGGCGGTATCCCGGCTGCCAAAATAGGCGGCCAACAGTGTGTGGGTTGGGAACGCGATAACCGAGGAGCCAGCTCGTCGTTGGCTTCTGCCCGAAGGATTCATTCGTTCGGAGTCAGATCGCAACAATGATTCAAGCGGCGATGTGGAGCAATTCGCATTGCCGCTTATTCTTGAACGGATAGCTGTGGCCGAACAGCATGCGAAAAAATTCGCCGCGTTGACATCTGGAAACCTGTTTGTTAGCTTGAACTCCTGTTACAAAACTTTAACTTCTTATGATAACCAGTCCCCGGACCGCAATTTTTCGTTGATGTATAAATCCTCTTCGGCGCAATCAAATTCGCAACTCAGAATAACCGGAGCGTTTCTTCTGGCCCTCGGCCTGCTCGTATCGAGCGGGTGCTTCATCCTTGATCGATTTACGCACAAGGAAATTGTGGTGCCGGCTCTATTGAGTCCGCTGGTTGAAGCGAATACCACTCAACTTATTGCCGAGGTCAATCGCATGGCCGCCGTGCGATCGCTCCGTGGCAAAGTTGACCTGGAATTTCAGGATAACTCGTTCGCCACTTCAGGTATCGCGGAGAAATATCGAGCAGCGGACGGGACCGTCGTATTGCAGCGTCCGGGAAAGGTTTTGCTGGTGATACAGGCGCCGTTTATCGCCACTCCCATTGCGCACATGACTTCAGACGGAGAACACTTCCGCGTAGCTGTCCTGCAGGGAGACGAAAAGTATCGCCGCTTCGTGATGGGAACCAACAACGCCGTCTACAAGAAACTGACGGTCGAGACACCGCCGGATGGGCACGCGGACGGCGCCAGGAAGAAAGCCAAAACTGAGCAGGAAACCGTCAGCGCGCTTTCCAATCTACGTCCGCAGCATCTGACGGACGCTCTCTTGATTCGGCCCATTGAGCCGCAAGCAGGGACCGTTTATGCACAGAGTGAATTCTATGAAGAAGAAAAAGATCCAACTCAAAAATCAACCAGCAAGCGAGTAATGCGCGGCTACTATTTCCTTGATCAACTTGAGATCGGCGAACAGGGTGCCGCGCGGCTTATTAGACGTTTCTGGTTCGATCGGGTCGCGGGGATTCGGCTGGCTCGCCTGCAAACCTTTGATGGCAGCGGTAAACTGGATACGGACGTGACCTACCGCGCCTTGAAGAGTTTTGGCGAAGACGCGCGTATTCTGTTGCCTTCCACGATAGAGTTAACGCGGCCTCAGGATCACTACAGGCTGAGCCTGACGTATCAGGCGCCGGAAGCGGCCGTGCTTGATCACGAGTACCCCGCGGACACGTTCTTGTTGGAAAACAAGTGGCAATTGCCTGAGTATGATTTGGACAAGCCAAAGAGTGCCCCGGTCAAACAATAGCCATCCATTGGCGGCACCCGGCTAGCGAGCTGCGAGCGTCGCAATTACCCATTCCTTCACGCGCTAGATGTTCGTTGCCAGTTATATTAAACTCTGGCAGCCAACGTCTGGCTTTTCTTATGAATAATCTGGTGACCGCCAATATCCGGCAACGACCACTAAGGTCGCTCGTGAGCGTGGCCGGTGTAGCACTGGGCGTCGCGCTGGTAATGCTATTCACCGGGTTGGCGCGGGGTATGTCGAATGACTTGCAGCGGCGATCGTCGAATCTTCTCGCCGAAATTATTTTCACGCGCCCGGGAGCCCTGGAACTTACGAGTTCGTCTGCGAATCTCAGCACTAAATACCTGGAAAAGGTGCAGGCGATCGAAGGAGTAGAGTCGGCTGTTCCTGTCATTCTTTATTTTTTTCAGGGCAAAGGTGGATTTGGCTTCGAGCAAATAGAAGGTGTCGACTGGCCCGCTTTCGCGAAGATGAATGAAATCCAGCTCGTCGCGGGAGGTGCTCCGCAAGCCGTAGATGAAGTTGTGGTTGACGTCACCAAAGCGCGGAATGGAAAGCTGAAGGCCGGGAGCCAGTTGATGCTTTTCGGAAACAAACCCTATCGCGTTGCCGGCGTCTATACACCCGAATCCGGGGCCCGCGTCAAGATGAGCCTGGCTGCGATGCAGGATTTACTCGAAGCGCCGGGCAAGTGCACTTACATTCTGGTCAAGTGTAAAGAAGGAGTTGATGCGAGTGTCGTCGCGAATCGCATTAACCGCGAGCTTCCCGGCAACAAAATTCAATTCACGCGCGATGTCTTTACCAGCGTCGAGAAGAGTGTTCCTTACCTGGGATTGTTCCTGCGGGTGCTGGTGGGGCTTGCAGCCGTCGTCAGTGCGTTGGTGGTCATGCTGGCGATGTACACTACCATCACCGAACGTACGCGCGAGATTGGGATTCTGAAAGCACTGGGGGCATCTCGCGGCTATATCGTGGGAGTAATTGAGAAGGAAGCGATTTTGATTAGTACGATGGGCCTGGTGGCAGGCTTCGTAATTGCTTTGTTGGCAGGGTTCCTGATCCATCGGTTTTACGGCCTCGTCTTTGAATTCGGCCTGAAGTGGGCCATAACCGCCGCCGCGATTGGCCTGCTGGGCGGCGTGATAGGGGCCCTATATCCGGCCGTACGCGCGGCAAATCTGGATGCGGTGAGCGCCCTGGCCTACGAATAAGCGTGCGAATAAGCGGTGCAGATAAAAAGCGACAAGAGGAACCTTATTGTTTCTCGCTGTCAGGCTCTTAAATGCGAACCATCCTCAAAGCTGAGAACCTGGAAAAGGTTTACCAAGTCGGCAAAGTTGATGTGCCGGCCTTACGCGGAGTTTCGCTCGACATCCAGGAAGGAGAGTTTGTCGCCATCATGGGGCCTTCCGGCTGCGGCAAATCCACTCTGCTGCATCTGATTGGCGGGCTTCTGACGCCAACGCGCGGGCGCATTGTGATCGAAGGCGAGGACATGACGGCAGCCTCAGATGCCAAGCGGACTGACATTCGCCGCCGCAAGATTGGTTTCGTATTTCAGCGCTTCAACCTTTTCCCCACCCTGACTGCCGAAGGGAATTTGCTCCTGGCGGAGCGGATTCACGCCAACGGCACGGATGATCCTGAGCGGAGGCGCGAAGTGCTTCGCCTTTTAAGGCTCGAAGACAAAATGCATCACAAGCCGCTCGAGCTTTCCGGCGGCGAGCAACAAAGAGTAGCGCTGGCTCGAGCTGTAGTAACGCGGCCCACGATCATCCTGGCCGACGAGCCCACAGGGAACCTCGACTCAGAAAACTCCACCATCGTGCTGAACATGTTTCAGGAGCTTAATTACCGGTTCAACCAGACAATTGTAATGATCACTCACAACCCCGAGGCTGCCGCCATGTGCCGCCGCATTGTGCAGATGCGCGACGGCCTGATTGTTGAACCCACTACTTCGGTACAAATGTGAGGCTGAGGACGTACCCCTCGCACGCTTAGGATCTATGACATTCTGACATGGCACTCATCTTGCCAAAGAAATGAACAGGACACAGGCGAAACTAAGTGAATTACCTATTGAATAGTATTAAGAGGGTGTTTTTGTGGTCTTACGAGCGTACAACATGGCAGTGGGATGTGCTCTGCGTGTTGATTCTTATATTTATCTTTCTGACGCCGAAAAGCTGGTTCGGAACCGGCGAACTTCATCGTATTCAGGGGCATCAAAGTACGGTCGCACTTACTGTGCTGCTTGCCCCCGATCTTATTGGGAATGAAGCAGATAGGAGCAGTATCGAGCGCCGCGTGCGGTCGATGACAGGACGGTCTGATGCGGTGGTCACCGCAGTGCGCCGGAGGGT
>JBDUCF010000021.1:0-15835 GCA_040003545.1 Pyrinomonadaceae bacterium
TATACATACTTCAAGCCTGAAAGTTGTTGGTAGTAGGTCAGCTTGCATGGGGCTAGTCTCATTAGCACCTGGCTTCAGCCAGGTGTTACAGGCGATCTATGAACCCTAAACCGTTTTAACGGTTTACAGTGAAACCGTTGAAACGGTTAAAGTCACCTCGTCACTTTTGATCACCGCACTGAAGTGCGGTGCTAATGAGAATTTCAACCACGCACTACCAACTTGCTGACCCGCTTGCGGCTGCACGCGCTTTGCGAGACAATCCAGACCGCCATGCTTCACAAAACTCTACGCGCTGTTGGTTTCGCCTCCGCCTTCTTTGTTGTCACGGGCTTCGCGGAATGCTACAAGCCGGTGACGAAGAATCAATTGCCCGCGCACATACGCACTGTAGCGGTACCGGCGTTTCAGAACAGCGCACTGCGCTTCAAGATCGAGCACCGTTTCACTGAAGCCGTAATGAACGAGCTGATTCATCGCGGACGCGGGTTGCGGGTCCAGAGCGAGCGTCAGGGCGCTGATGCCGTGGTTGACGGCGTGATCAAGTCGTTCGAGTTTGGCGGCGTGCTGCTGGATGATCGTGGCCGCGCACGTATTTTTGAGGTGACCATCCGGGTCGCAGTCACTGTGCGCGATCAAGTTGAGAACCGGGTCCTCTACGACAATCAAAACTACGTTTTTCGCGGCGAATTTGAGTTCGCCAACGATCCGCGAAGTTTCTTCAACGAGGAAGACCCCGCGGTGCAGCGCATGGCCCGCAGCTTTGCCGAATCAATCGTCTCTACCCTGGTGAACGGCTTCGGAGTGAATGACGAGAAATGAACTGGCTGGCAGAATGTCAGCCGATCCAAGAGCGGTGGCAAGCCCCCCTTCCTGACTGCAACTGTTCCCAGAGACCTGGCTTCTTATGGAGAAGAGATGATGGCAGTACGCACGCGCAAAGACCTGGACCGCGAACTGAAGCAGGGAAAACTAGCCCCTGTCTATTTGTTGTTTGGCCCGGAAGGCTATCTGCGGGACGAGGCGGCGCGCGCCATAACGGATGAAGCCCTGCGCGACACCTTGCTGCGCGAGTTCAATGAATCCACCTTTAGCCTGACCCAGTCGGAGGCCCACTCGGCTATTGCGACGGCGGAGCAGTTACCCATGATGGCTGCGCGCCGCGTCGTGCGCATCCGCGATTTCGCAAAGCTGTCGGAAGATGATGAAGAGATGCTGCTGCGTTACGTGGCAAGGCCCGCTGAGTCGAGCGTGCTGATCTTTGTGGCCGACGAGCTGGACAAACGGCGCAAGCTAAACAAGACGCTGATGGAAAAGTGTGCCGCGTTCGAATTCAACCACCCTAAGGACGCTGAGCTGAAGACCTGGTTGAGGTCCTATGTCCGTAGTTTGAAAGCCGAACTCGACGAGCAAGCAATGCAACGAATCGTCGACCTGGTGGGAAACGACGTTCGCATTCTTTCCAACGAGCTGGGCAAACTTGCCACCGCAGCTTTGCCGGGGGGACGCATTACGATCGTTCTGGTTGAGGCGTTGGTGGGTCGTTCGCGCGAGCTCTCCAACTTTGACCTGGCTGACCATCTGGTGGCCCGCAACCGCAAACTGGCCCTGCAAACCCTGAAGCATTTGCTGGCTGACGGGGCTGAGCCGGTGATGCTGATAGGTCTGATCGCGAGCAACTATCATCGTTTGGCGCTGGCGCGAGAGGTGCTCACGCGCGGTTCGCGCCAGGACATGTTTCGCCAGGTGCCAATGCCGTTCTACAAGCAGGATCAGTTTCTGGCGCTTGTGCAGCGCAGCGACCCGGGCACGATAGCGAATGGACTGAAGCGCATTGCCGCGGCTGACCTCGCTATCAAGACCTCGCTGGGAGGAGGCGGTCCCAGAGGAGCGAAGCTTCAACTCGAAATGCTCGTTTGCGAGCTGGCGGCGTAAGCTTTTTGGAGTGCGGTGGCAGAGCGAAGCGGCGACACCGCTTTGGATTCCCTCAGCCAAAATGACCTGCGTTCCGAGTGGCTCGATTTATCCATAGCGCCGTCGCCGCTACGACCACCCCAGCCGGGCTGCCCGGCTGGGGACCCCGGTTCGCTCTGCCGGCGCACTCCAGAGCTACAAATCAAAGCTGCTTCAGATCGGGGTCCAGCCACGCACTTTTCGCTTCAGGCGACCTGATCAAACTCTCGCTGTAATAGTCAAAAATCAACCTGGCATCTCCAAAGGTCTGAACCAGTTCGTTGGCAAGGAAAACGAATTGCATGGCAGCTAACTCCTGACCCTTTGTCATATCGCGACTTGATCCTTCTTCTGCGATCATAAAATCGTTCACAACTTTCAACCAGAACATCGTAATAGTTTCGTTGTACTTTTCCGGCCCAACGCTGTGGTGATCGAGAAAGCGAAACAGGCCCGTCCGCATTCTGGCGGCAGCTTGCTCCGGGGGATAGTTGTTCAGATACCAGGCGGCAACTGTCAGATGGCCGGCATGAGTAAATGCGTCTTTCCCTGTGCTGCACTCCTCAAAGCCGCGCACAACCGCTTCAATCTCATCGACATTCTGGTAGTGAACAGCCATTAGCTTTTCCGGCACAAGAAACAAAAACTGAGGCGAACCGGAATCCGATTCGCCTCAGTTTTTCTGAACGTTGATAGCGTATTTACTTCGCGCTGACCTGATTCGCGCGAATCGTCAGGCGCGATTTATGGCGCGCAGCGGCTTTGCGATGAAGGACACCTTTCTGCACAGCTTTATCAATCGTGGAAATTGTCTCGGGAAGGGCACTGCTAATCTCCTTGGCATTGCCGCCGGCAACAGCCTCGCCCAGCTTCTTGATCGAGGTGCGCAATTTAGTGCGATTGCCGCGATTAATCTGCCGCCTTTTTTCGTTCTGGCGCATCCGCTTCTTGGCTGATTTGTGATTAGGCATTCAAAACTCCGTAAAAACTCTTTAGTCGCTCGCGGGGAGCTTACTGCGCTACGAGGATGCTCCCATCTAAACGCGCAAGGGACGGAGTATAGGGGTGCTCACCTTACACTGTCAAGGACGGCTCCAAGCCCCATCCGAATGCCAAAAAGTCCCACCAAAGCCAAAAGATTTAGGCCAGGACACGCCACACGGCGTCTAATAGCTGGACCTGATTTGGGATTCTCCGATTTTGTTTCAATCGATCGTCCGTTACTAATGAGTAACGAGGAACTGCTAAATGCATCTCCGCTTCTCACCGCGGAAAAACCGTAGCGCACATAACCGCCAAAAGGTGGCTGGGGTACTAATTCTCACCCTCTCCATCCTGTTGCTAGCCCAACTGGCCGTCTTGATACGCCTTCCATACTCAACCAGTTTGTTTGAGCATCTCTCAAATGCAGAGGTACTAGTGGCACGCGCGGCACCACCGCAAGACGGATTCAGCCTTGGTGGGACTAATTGGGACATTCGCGGCTACGCCGTCGATCCCAGGCTTCAGCCATTTCGCATCTATTTCAACAATTATTGTTCGGGTCGGGCCGGAATTGCCGCTGCCCTCTGCCTGTCAGATAGATTTGCCGAGCAGTTTCCGTTCGGACATCCGAACAGCGATCTTTTTGACGTGGACTACGATCCCGTGGCCGCACTGACAGATCATACTGAAAAAGGACATCCTGGCGACTGTGTAACCCGCTCTGGACTGGCAGCAGCCGCCTTGCTATCCGTAGGCATCCCCGCCCGTGTGGTCCAATTGATGCCGCTTGAAGGTGATGGTCACAACATTTTTTCAGTTTGGGACGAGGAATATGGCTGGGTAGCTATCGACGCAACCTATGGTCAGATGATCGGGAACAAGGATGGCCCCTCGTCCGCTTTTGACGCGTATCGATATCCGGATAAGATTATGGGGTATCCAATCGGTCAGGTGGCAATCGGAGCACCAGAGATGACTGGAAATTACAATAAAAATTCCAGCTATCTATTTCGAGGTCACATCACCTACCCGGAACCCTGGCTCTACTTGCGCACTGGATCTCGCGTGGCCCCATGGCCCTTTCGCGCGAAGTTTATCGAACTGGGACCGCGGCAATGGCGGATGGGTCCGGCGCAAACTGCTCTTCGCTATGGAATCGCTATCTGCGTCGTCCTATTGATGGCAGGCATGGCTGTGCCAGGGCGCAGACCTCCGAAGGTCGCCAGACAGTAGCAGCCGCTTACTAAGAATTCAGTTCTCCGCCCGGTCATATTTGACACCTGCACGAGCGCTGTAGTAGCGTCCACTTCGCAGGATATGCTAACCACTCTTCGGCCCGCTCACCCGCGCTTGCTATCGCTTCTAACTCGCTCACCAATGCGAAGGAGTAGTCCCAGCTTTTGAAGCAGATTGAACTTCCACCCAGGGGCCTGGAGACGCTTTTCGGCGTTCACGACCAGAACATCAAATATCTCGAGTCGCTGCTGGATGTGCGCATTAACGCGCGCGGCCAAAACCTGACTGTTGATGGCGATCCCAAAGACGTAAAAACCGTTGAGCGTATTCTGGAGGACTTCGGCCAGCTCTTTACCGAAGGCAAACACTTCACCGACCGCGAACTGCGCGAAGCCTTCACCCAGATCGCAGAGGATCGCGCGTACAGCCTGCGCGATTACTTTACCAAGGCCCGCTTCAATCCTGCCGGCAAGAAACAGGTGGCGCCGAAATCCGCGAACCAGCGGCACTATATCGAAGCGATCCAGGAAAAGGACGTGGTGTTTGCAGTTGGCGTCGCGGGCACAGGGAAAACCTACCTGGCAGTGGCCATGGCCGTGCAGGCCCTGATGCAGAAGCAGGTGAATCGCATCGTACTGGCGCGCCCGGCAGTAGAGGCGGGCGAGAAACTCGGCTTCCTTCCCGGAGACTTGCAGGACAAAGTGGATCCGTATCTGCGACCCCTCTACGACGCACTGTTTGATTTGATTGATTACGAGCGCGTCACTCGACTGCTGGAAAAGCGCATCATCGAAGTTGCGCCGCTGGCCTTCATGCGCGGCCGCACCCTCGCTGACGCTTTTATTATTTTGGATGAAGCGCAAAACACGACCAGCGAGCAGATGAAAATGTTTCTCACCCGCATCGGGTTCGGCTCGAAGGCGGTGATTACCGGCGACGTGACCCAAATCGATCTGCCCACCGGGAAACGGAGCGGCCTGGTAGAAGCTGAGCGCGTGCTTGCCAATATCGAGGGCATTGAATTCGTCTACTTCGACGAAAAGGACGTCGTGCGTCACCAGCTGGTGCAGATGATCATCAAGGCTTACGATATGCAGTCCAGAAAAAGTGAAATCTAAAGTCAGGAGTTGGCGGAAGAAGCAGAAGCCCGACCGTCAGGGAGGGCTATTCCAACGCAGTCTGAGCCCTCCCTGACGGTCGGGCTTCCGCATTGAGTCATGATTGAAGTCGTCAACCGGCAGCGCAAACGGCAACTTGACTGCGCACGTTGGCAGGCGTTCGCGCAGAAAGCGCTGCTGGTGATACCCGTTGATGCCCACGGCGCGACCATCGTTTTTGTCTCGGATCGTGTGATGCGCGAACTGAACCGGCGCTGGCGTCGAAGGGAGGAAACGACTGATGTGCTTTCGTTCCCGGCGGAGCAGGATGAGTTTGAAAAGCTGGAGGGCCCGAGCCTGGGGGACGTGGTGATCTCGGTTGAGCAGGCGGCGCGACAAGCCGCCGCGCAAGGCCTCAAGTTTGACGAAGAGGTATCACAGCTAATCCTCCATGGTCTTTTACATCTCTGCGGGTACGATCATGAGACCGACAAGGGGCAAATGAACCGATTGGAATTGCGGCTTCGGCGCCGGATGGGGATATAGTCAGCCAGCAGTATACTGGCGGTTTAGTGTTCACCGACGATGGAAATTGAATTAGCGATTACCGGGTTGTTGCTGGTGGCGCTGACATTTCTGGCCACAGTCGATATGGCTTTTGGTCAGCTCAGCGACGTCGGTTTACACCGGCTCATCGGAGAAGCGGAGGATCATCCCGACGCTCGCTCCACGCCTTTCCTTCGGGAGATACTGGAGAACCGCACGAGGTTCAGTCTAACGCTTTCAGCGGCCATTCAGATATTGCTGATCGCCTTCTCGGTGCTCGTCACCTCAATTTCGCTCAGATTATTTCCGCCGCCGCAGTTTGTTTTCATCGCTTTGCTGGCCGGCCTCTTGATCGCCGGAGTTTGCCGGCAGTTTATTCCACGGGTTATTTCCCTGCGCGATCCAGAGGGCAAGCTGCTCTTCCTTTTGCCTCTGCTGCGCCCGTTTTATCGCATGCTGACGTTCGCGGCCGAGCCCTGGCACAAGTCTTTTGACCGTCTAAGGCGCAAGGAACATCAGACAGCGGAAGAGATCGCGGAAGAAGCTGAAGAAGACAATGGCGACGACATTCAGGCGCTAATCGACGTGGGCGAGGCGGAAGGTATCCTGGAAGAAGAAGAAGGCGAGCTGATCCACTCGATTCTCGAATTTGGCGACACCAGTGTCAGCGAAGTGATGACCCCGCGGACTGAAATCGTGGCCCTTCCGAAAGAAGCCACCGTTGGTGAGGCGCGCGACCTGATCATTGAATCGAAACATTCGCGTCTGCCGGTGTATCGCGATCAGATCGACAACGTAGAAGGCATCATTCATTTCCGCGACCTGCTGCAATGCTGGCGGGAAAACAAGGCCGGCGAACCCATTACTCAGTTTGTGCGGCCGGTGTATTTCGTGCCGGAGACTAAACCGGTGGCCGACTTGCTCGAAGAAATGCAGAAAGCCCGGGTGCAACTCTCCATGGTAATTGATGAGTATGGGGGAATCGCGGGGCTGGTCACCGTCGAAGATATTCTCGAAGAAATCGTCGGCGAGATTGAAGATGAGTTCACCAGCGGCGAAGACGTTTCCGAGATCGTTGAAGTGGGTGGCGGCTACTACGAAGTTTCCGGCTCGACGGAAATCGGAAAGATCGAACGGCTCTTCGACATGGAGATCGAAGATGACGACTTCACCACGATTGCCGGATTGGTCATCGGAGTAAAGGGTTGCGTACCGCGGCCGGGTGAGCGTCTGACGTTTCGCGGCCTCGATGTGGAAGTGCTTGAGGCCGACGAGCGACGCATTGGACGGGTGCGCCTCAAAATGGCGCAAAGCCAGGTGCAACGCGATTGACAGCAGAAGCCCTACCGTCAGGGAGGGCTAAATCTCCAGGCCCCTGACGGAATCGATTGATCTTCTCTAGAAAACAACAATGGCAAAGAAAACAAGCAAGCTACTGGGCGGAAGAAGAATTGATCCCGCCCCGATTACTGCGAATACTGCGCTTGCCGACCTCGTCGATGAATCCTTTCTGGCCTATAACGCGGCCCGTTTGCGCGAAAGCTGCCAGCTCTTCACCAGGAAGATGCTTGAGCCGGAAGTTACGGTTGGACTCTCCCTGACTGGTGCGCTGACACCGGCGGGCCTGGGAATCTCGGCGCTTATTCCGCTGATTCAGGCGGGCTTCATTGACTGGATCATTTCAACCGGCGCGAATCTTTATCACGACGCCCACTTTGGCATCGGCCTTTCGATGCATCTCGGCAACGCGCAGACTTCCGACATCCTGCTGCGCCAGGAAGAGGTGGTGCGCATCTATGACATATTCTTTGACTATTCCGTCTTATTGGACACAGACGCTTTTTTCCGCAAAATCATCGAAGGCAAAGAGTTTCAGCGATCGATGTCCACGGCCGAGTTTCATTATCTCTGCGGCCGCTACGTGCGCGAGCGCGAGGTGAAGCTGGGTCTTAAAAATAAATCGCTGCTGGCGGCCGCCTATGAATATGCAGTGCCAATTTACACTTCGTCACCCGGCGATTCTTCGATCGGCATGAACGTGGCCGCCAAGTCTTTGCAAGGGAACAAACTCGCTTTCGATCCATCGCTGGATGTGAATGAGACGGCGGCGATCGTGCTGGCGGCAAAGCGCAACGCGGTTGGCGGAAAAGGGAAGGGTCGCAAGCAGCAGAAAGGGCGTTCAGCGGTGTTCATACTCGGTGGCGGCTCCCCCAAGAACTTTCTGCTGCAAACTGAACCGCAGATCCAGGAGGTACTGGGGATTGATGAGCGGGGTCACGATTACTTTCTTCAGATCACTGACGCCCGGCCGGACACCGGCGGCCTTTCCGGAGCCACACCGGGTGAAGCGGTGTCGTGGGGCAAGGTCGATCCGGATCGTCTGCCTGATGCTGTTGTCTGCTATGTAGATTCGACGGTGGCATTGCCGATCATAACGGCGTATGCTCTGGCGAGACACGAGCCGCGGGTGCCCAAACGATTGTACGAGCGGCGCGATGAGTTCATGCAACTATTGCTTTCTGAGTACAAGAAATCGAAGCGACGCTGATGAGCTTTGTCGGTCTGGCTGGGAGCAATGATGGCGCAGGATCAGCTCTGATGCAGACCGTCGAACCCGAAACACTTCAGATCAATCATGATTACCACATCTACCGACGACCAGGCGCGCAGTTATTATGACTGCACAAAATGTCCGGGATACTGCTGCTCAATTTATGAGCGGGTGCAGGTGACTAAGCGGGATGTGAACCGTCTGGCCGCCCATTTCGGCGTGGCCTTTGAAGTTGCCGCCGAGCGATTTACAAAGTTGAACGGTAAAGAACGAGTTCTGCGTCGCAAAGCCGATCCGATCTTTGGCAAGGCGTGCAAGTTTCTGAATCCCGAAACGCGCAGGTGCACGATCTACCATGCCCGGCCCGGGGTCTGTCGCGAATATCCGGCGCGATCACGATGCGCCTATTACGACTTGTTGGTCTTTGAGCGTGGCCAGCAGAGCGACAATGACGTCGTGCCCCTGGTTCAAATCACATTCAGAAGTTAGTCCGACAAACTTCAGCTTGTCGGACATTCAGTGCTGGTTGAGCTTAAATGCAAGAGTTCCTTTCCAAACTAGTCGGTCGCAAAGTAGACATTTTTTGTGGCGGGGCTTCGAGTCTGCGAGGCGACGTTATAAAGGTCGAAGGCGGTGTGCTGCAATTAAAGGATGATGAGGGCCAACTCTGCTACGTCGCTATCGACAAGATCGCCGTGGTGTGGGAAGCGCGCGATGAAGGAAACCGGGCCGGGTTTATTTCCAAGCTCGTGAATGCCCCTTGAACAATCACGGAAAGAAGTTTGCCGCAATAAGAAGAGGCCGTCGCAAAACATCTGCGACGGCCTCTCGTTTTCCGACCAGGAGCTCAGCTACTCAGCAAGTTGTGCCGGAAGGGGAACTCGACGAAAACCGTCAATGCGTGAAAGCCAGTAATCATTAAAAGGTGAATAAACAACGCCATGATGGCGAGATGCATGGTAGAAACCATTCTTGTCCGCGACAATTCCGATATGGGCCAGGCCGCTGAAAAACACCAGAGTGCCGAACTTGGATTCTTCCTCTTTGGTCGCGGGAGTGAAAGTGGCCCAAAGGCTTCTGGCGCTGGCACGGTCAAACTTTATCCCCGCCGATTGAAAGCTGCTCCAGACAAATCCCGAGCAATCGAAGACATTTGGACCGGTCGCTCCCCATGAATAATGCGCGCCGAGACGTTGTTCGATGGCCCCAAAAAGCAACTGCTCAAACCGGCCCAGGCGGCCAGCCGAGGGGCTCTTCAGGATCAAGGTAGGTCGCTCTTCGATCGAAGCAGCGGCAATATTTACCGGCCCGGTTTCCAGAGCTCTGGTAGCACTAGCATCCAGAACAGCGCTGACTTGTCGAAGATTCGAACCTGCAGTTTGCCCGGAAGCAAAAGCGGCGCTAAGACCAAGGATAACGCATGCGATCAGCATGCAGGGGAACATTTTTTGTGACGACAAAGGGGTGTTCGTCTCCTTTTATTTTCTTTAACTTCTTCTTCTTATTGAGGTGCAGCGTGAGGAGGGACTAACTCGAAGTCCTTGGCATTCTAGCGTTTGAGTACCACGCTCACAAGCGGCAATGTGACTGTTTTGTGATAACTCACCCGATGACGTTCCAATGCGAACCAAATGAGGTCATGTAGGGTTATGACTTGTCATCGGCAGGCGACCTCAGCGCAAGGATCGTCTTGACAGAGAACACCACCGGTCAATATGCTCTCAGACTATCGCGCTTTGTCTTCGTTCAAGTCGCCAAACACATCGGATCTCGACTACGGTCCTATAAATGAGGAGCACACGCGGAATGGTTACCAATACAGCCGCGCGTGGTCGTTCAGGTTCCGTTTGTGCCTCCTGGTTTCACTCTTCAAGCGGCTCCGACTGAGGCAAAAAGTTGTTGACAACTCTATTCTTGCTGGGCGAATCTGATGAAATGCTTCGCTCTGGCGAACTCGTAGGCATATGAAGATTAGAATGATCAAAACTGCCATCCTGTCGACGCTGTTGACGATTCTGTGCGGCGGAACTGTTTACGCACAATCTCAGGTGGTTAGCCGTCCGGCTAATCCTGATACTCGCCCGCGATCAGTCGTGATATCTGCTCAGCAGAAGTCTTCGGTGGCAAGCCCGGGGCCGGCGCCACCAGTAAAGGCTATCAACCCACCCGTTGATGCACCTGCGCAGAGACCAGGGACAGCGGCTGATATACCAGAAACTTCGCGCCCGCTGTCGCCGGCTAAGCTTCGCGCCAAAATCTCAGAGGGGAAGCGCCTGTTGAGATCGCGTCCCTCGCTGACTGCGATGACTTCGCCCGCTCTGGACTATGTGACGCTTGCGGCGTTGCAATCTGAAACGGGTAACGTCCACCTACTGACGCTTTCCAAGGATTCGTTTCTGACGCGCGGCGCTGAGATTCCATTGACTACCTCCTTGGGCACCCCGGTGCAAGTGCGTATCGTTCGCGCGAACGGAGTAAATACCGCGGTAACGATCTTCGACGACCACGGCCGCTCTCTTCTGCCGTTGCTGGTAGAGTTTCCCATCGAAAGGCGAGGAGTGTTCCGCGAGTTGGCATACTACACGTCAGCGCATCCGGCGTTGATGTCACCAGAATTAGTAAAGGCCGGCCAGTCTTATGTGCAGACGATGGTTGATCTCGCGGCAAAGCGGCTGCGTGATAAAGGGATTATTATTGCACCGAATCTCATTCCGGTGGCAAAACGGCTGTGCATCGTCGAGCACATAGACCATGATCGCTTTCGCATGGAGAATCGTATCGCACTCTTTGAGGAAATATATTCGCTCTACGCGCTGAATGAACTGGAGACCTATCGCTTCTCAGTCAGCTCGGCGGGGGCCGGCGGCATGGTGCAGATGATCCCCTGGGCCTATCAACTGGAGCGGCAGCGACATCCGAATGCGGGGCTGAATCCCGATTTTGTGGCCGGCATGCGCAACCATGGCAACGCTCTGGAAGCAATGCTGCTTTACATGCAAGACACCTGGAACGATTTGGCGGCGAACGAGGACGTCAGATATGCGCTAAATGCAAAACTGGCAACTGAGTGGGAACTGATGGCCGCCGGCTATAATTCCAATGCCGCAAAGTTGCCGGGTTACCTCCAGCGCGGTGGCTCAGCCTGGCGCATATTAATACCACGCGAGACGCAAATATATCTTCAAATCTATAAGTCATTCGACAGTCTGGTTCCCGCGCAGAGGGTCGAATAAACGCCGCTATTGCATCAAACGATCGATTCGGTCTATAACAACGTGCCGATCAAGCTGGTCTCCCCCAAATAATCACACCGTGACGTTCGTGCGGCCCCGGGGTACTCAGTGCCGGGCTGTGATGTGCTTAATGACTGATCTCAGCGGAGCGAAAATGAAAACAAGAATACTCAGACTTCTGGTCATCGCGCTGACATGCGCCAATGGTCTTCTGCTAATTACTCAAGTTCGCGCGCAAAAAGCATTGCCGGTCAACCATGAACTAACAGTTTCATTATCGAGTCTGGGATTACCGGAACCGGCACAGACCCCGGCGCCACCAACCGCGCCACAGGAGAAAACAGTTGAGCAAACGCGCAAGAATATTCAGGTGCTGAAAGGGCTGCCTGACTCGCAATTGGGCACGGTGATGAATTTCATGGCTGCTTCGCTTGGTAAGCGGTGCGACTACTGTCACGTGAACAAAGGCGGCAACAACTGGGTCTGGGAAGCTGACGACAAGGAAGAGAAGGTGACTGCGCGCTCGATGATCAGGATGGTTCTTAGTATCAACAAGGACAACTTCCGCGGTAGCCCTGCCGTCAGTTGCTACACCTGCCATCGCGGTCGCACCTCGCCCATGAGTATTCCCTCGCTGCCGCTGCCATCACCGTCACCGCGACCCGAAGGACCGAGGCCCGCGGCCGCAGGTCAGGCCACTCCTACGCCGGCGCCGGCCGCGGCGGCAACACCGGCACCGCCAACCGTCGATCAAATCCTGACGAAGTATACCGACGCCATCGGCGGAATGGCGGCGATTGATAAGATGAAAACGCGCGTGATGAAGGGGACTTACACGGGCTTCAACGGTGTGGCGTTGCCTTATGAGGTCTACCAGACAGCTCCCGACAAGTTCTACGTCAATGTTATTTCTCCACAGGGCACTGTCGAACGGGGCTTTGATAGTACGGTTGCCTGGGAGAAAAGCCCTCGAGGCCTCAACGAACTCACGAACCCTGTTCTCGACGATTTGAAATCGGTGTTTGGGTTCTACCGGAACATCAAACTGAAGGAACAGTTTGCCCAGATGCGGATGGGTGGCAAAGACAAGATTGGTGACCGGGACGTCTTCATCATCGGTGGCAGGACTATCGACAGCAAGCGCGAGCGTCTGTTTTTCGATGCGGAGACGGGTCTATTGCTGCGGCGCATCACTTATACGGAAACGCCGGTGGGAGTGATACCAGAGCAAATTGATTTTGAGGACTATCGCGACGTGGATGGCGTGAAGCTCCCCTTCACCGTGCGTGTCTCCTCGGTCGAACCGGGCCTGGTGTCAACGCGGAAGTATACCGAGATCAAACTTAACGCCCCTGTCGACAATTCAAAGTTCACCAGGCCGCCGGCGGCATCGCCCGCTCCGGCCAAGCCGTGACTCGGATTCAATTGGATCGGCAATCGCGCGAGATCTCCTGCGACCGGATCCCTGGGTCATTTCGTGCGAGGGTCCATCTTCACTGTGATGGGCTGCGCATAAGTTCGCCCGCTGACAACTAATCTGATCGTATAAATTCCCGGCAGGACCGTTGAACCTCGGCTGCCAAAGCCGCCGCCGCCGCCAGCACCACCAGGGCGCGGAGCAGGCGGAGTCGGGCGCAGGTCCCAAACCCATCGATGCATTCCTACGCCCGCCGAAAGCGGCGCTGGGGTAGGTCTCCAGGAGATAGGGATGTTAAGCGTATCGGGATTCACCGCAGGAGTCCGATCCTCGCTGGAGTAGTGACGAATAATCTCTCCGGCGGGATCCAGGATATCCAGGATGACGGGACCAGAAGACGCCGAGCCCAGGTAATAATCAATCAGGGCGCCATAGGGCGGGTTCTCTGCTAGCGGTTCATCGCGAGGCTGTGGCGTACCGTTGTCAGTGCCAGGCGGCATGTTGATGGCGTCCGCCGGGCGGAAGAGAAATGCGTCTGACTTGGCAACTTCGTCGTTGATCTGACGCAGGGCAGTCATGTCGTCAAGCACCCAGAAGCCCCTCCCGTGTGTCGCCACGATTAAATCGTCTTCGTGAATAACGAGGTCGCGCACCGATGTCGGCGGCAGATTGAGCTGCAGAGACTGCCAGTGATCGCCATCGTCGAACGAGACAAAGATCCCCATCTCTGTACCCGCAAACAATAGTCCCCGACGTTGCGGATCTTCCTTGACGGTCTGCACGTAAACGCCGCCGGGCAAACCATTCGTTATCTTCTGCCAGGTCGTTCCCCCATCACGCGTGCGATAGATGTACGGCTCATAATCCTCCAACTGATGCCGTTCCACTGCCGCATAAGCTTCGTTAACATCGAAGTGCGACGCATCCATCATCACCACCTTGCTCCAGGACGTCAGTGCCGGCGGTGTCACGTTTTGCCAGAGCTTGCCATCGTCCCTGGTCAGTTGAATGTATCCATCGTCGGTGCCGCTCCAGATCATTGATGCCCGCAGCGGTGAAGGAGCAATCGTGTACACCACGCCGCGCCGTTTGCCTTCAGGTGCGTCAGCGGCGGCGGTTTCGTTCAGATTAGACGGCACGCCGGGATCCTCTCGAGTCAGGTCCTGACTGATCTGCGTCCAGCTTTCCCCGCCATTCGTTGTCTTGTAAACAAATTGATTGCCAAAGTAGAGCGCGCGAGGATCGGCCTGAGAAAACACGAGCGGCTGCGTCCAGGCGTGTCGAAATGTTGCCGGGTCGCCCCGCTCGGGCGTAACGTTTTGGCTGGCCCCGGTAACGACATTGCAACGCGTGACTGCGTCGCCGTAAAGAATCTCCGGATGTAGCGGATCCGGCGCGGTGTAGCCACTCTCGCCGCCGGCGCATACTCCGCTCCAATCGTGCATTGAGATTTCGGAGTGCCTGCTGCGCGTTGGTGTGCCAATGGCCCCGCTATCCTGCTGCGGGCCGGTTACCCAATAGGGAAAACGATTGTCGGCCGCCACATGGTAGAGCTGAGCGGTGGGCTGGTTGTACCACGAACTCCAGGTCGCGGCGCCGTCCTGGGTAACGATCGCGCCCTGATCGCTGGCGACAATCATTCGGCCCGGATCGTCGGGATAGATCCAGAGCTGATGATAATCGTCGCCGCCGGGTGCGCCCTTAATCGCCGTCCAGGTCTTTCCAGCGTCCAGAGACTTGTAAACCGACGTGTTCATCACGTAAACAGTGTCGGCGTTTTTGGGGTCGGCAGTAACTTTCGAGAAGTACCAGCCGCGTCCCCAGATGCGATTGTCGCTGGAGATTTTGGTCCATGTCGCCCCCGCGTCATCAGAGCGATAGAAGCCTCCTTCTTTCGCATCAACGATTGCGTAAAGGCGATTGCGGTTGGTGGACGCGACCGCGATACCAATGCGACCGAGTTTTTCCGTGGGCAGCCCGCTGCTATGCGGCTGCCAGGTCGTGCCTCCATCCGTCGACTTAAAAATCCCGCCACCGGGACCGTTTGCGGGTGCGTAAATGAACCACGGCGGACGGCGCGTGGCCCACAACGTCGCGTAAACGGTCTGCGAGTTGTTGGGATCGAACGCGAGATCGATGGCCCCCACGTCATTATTCTTGAACAGGACCTTCTGCCAGGTCGCGCCGCCATCGCGGGAGCGATAGACGCCGCGATCGGGACTCGGCCCGTAGGCGTGGCCCAGGGCGGCGACGAAAACAATGTTCGGATTCTTTGGATCGACGAGTACGCGGCCAATCTGGCGGGTTTCATCAAGTCCGATGTGCGTCCAGGTCTTGCCGGCGTCGGAAGTTTTGTACATCCCGTTGCCGAAGGAGATCGAATCGCGCATATCGGCCTCGCCAGTACCGACATAAACGATATTCGGATTAGAAGGCGCCACCCCGATGGCGCCGATCGACGCTACCGGCTGCGAGTCGAAGACAGGCGCCCAGGTCCGGCCGGAGTTGGTGGATTTCCAGACCCCACCCCCAACTGATCCGAAATAGAAGGTGTCCGGTTGGCCCGGCACGCCGCTGACCGCGTTGACGCGGCCGCCGCGGAACGGACCTATCGTGCGCCACTTCAGACCTGAATAGAGATTGGGCTCATATTGCTGTTGGGCGTTTGCTACCGTCATCATTGCCGCCGGCAAAAGCCCGCAACTAACCGCCAGGACAACGATGCTTATCGCCGCCAACATGCGCAGACTGACAAACCGAGCATAAGACATATAACGGTTCTCCTGGACTGGTTTGATAGCAACATCCTCTTTACTCT
>JBDUCF010000022.1:0-15789 GCA_040003545.1 Pyrinomonadaceae bacterium
CGGCACGCCGCTCCCTCGGTTCCCATGTCAGTTGATAACGCGGATGTCCCGTTCCATATATCCAACTCGCAAAAAACTCCCGCAGATCCAAGCCAGAAGACTTCTCCAGTGCGACGCGTAGATCCTCAGTGGTCGCGGTAACATCGCGATGGGAATTGTAATAAGAGCGCAAGCCGCGAAAGAACGCGTCGTCGCCCAGCCGGCTGCGCAGCATGTGTAATACCCACGCACCCTTTTCATAGTTGTTCGGATTTAGCAGCTGGAAAAGGTCCAGAGTCTCTTTGTCATGGATCGGCGCACGGCGAGTTTGCTCGTACTTGAAATAACGTTCAGCGGCGCGCTTCATGTACGAGCGAAACGCATCTTCGCTTTCGTGGCGCTGCAGGAAGAGGCCGGCGAAGTAAGTAGCAAAGCCTTCACTCAACCAAAGATCGGACCAGGTTGATTCCGTAACTGAATCGCCAAACCATTGATGGGCGATCTCATGCGACACCACATCTTCGATCCTTTCCGGAATGCCGAAGCGAGCGCTCATTAGCTCTTGTGCCTTGCCCGGCTCGAAAAGATTACTGCCGAAAACTATCGCGCTGGAGTTTTCCATTCCGCCGAAGCGGGTCGCCCCCACAATCAATGCTAATTTCTCATACGGGTAAGGCGCTACGAGTTGGCTAAAAAGCGCCACGGCCGGCCCTGCCGGAGAAAAACCTTTCATCGCATAGTCCCTATCGACGCGGGGAACGTAGTAGGAGAGAGGAGTCAACAGTCCGGGCGCGTCCAGTTTTGCTCCTTCATTAACTACGATCACCATGCAATACGGTGGAATCGGCCGGCTCTCGTTGAACGACCAGGTCGTAGTTCCTCCGAAATTGCCGTGCGAGCTTTCTAACGCGCCGTTCGCCACTACCAGATCGCGCACCGGGGCTGTCACCGTAAAAGCCACTGTCGCCTTGGCAGAAGGATGGTCCAGGCAGGGAATCCAGTTGTGAACGCGGTCAGGCCAATTATCGCCGGTCGCAGAAGGCTTGCCATCGCGATCGTTCGTCAATATCAACCCGTCCTTTGGAATGCCGTGGTACTTAATCGTGATCTCGACTTCATCGCCCTTATTTGCAGGCCGGTTGAGTTGGACATTCAGCCGGTTTGGCTTTCGCTCAAACCGGGCCGGCACATCATTCACGTTTACCGAATCAATCGTCAGCTCGCCGAAGTCGAGATCAATCACGTTTACGTTTTGTTTCACAACCGCGGCCCGAACTTTTGTAGTCGCACTATCAATTGCCGTTAGTTGATTATTCAGGGAAATGTTGACGTTGTAGTGCGTTGGCTTCCATGTATCAACCAGGCGTTCGCGTCGCTGGGCCGGGACCGTGAACGCAACGAGCGCAAAAAGAAGAATGATGACGAGCAACCGCAAGCCGTTCCTCCGGGCATGACCAATTCTGGAAGTACGCATCTGCCTCATTTCTTAAGCCTTCTATAAATCAACTGGGCCCATTTGCAGTCGGGAAGGGGGCCTGCCCCCGCTCTTTCTTCGCGGATCACAGTCCGTAAATCACCTCATCCCCAACATCAAGAGAGCTGAGCGGTCCGAAACCTCACCACTCTGTTCGATCCAATTGTGATAAGCGACCAATTCCCCATTCGTTACCCGACGATTACCGAGGCGGGCCGCGGGTGTTCTTTCAAAAGCGCGATTAGTCAGGGCCATGTGCGCTTTGCGCACGTGCAAGGTATCCGGTTCGGCCAGCGCTCGCTCTGCAGATTCGATATCCGGAAACAATTCATCATAAGCCATCAGGTGCCAGACTCGTTTTTCCGGCTCGACCGCGAGCACGCGCAGCAATCCGTAGCCACTCTCGAGCTGAAAAATGAGATCGTCTCCCGCGGCAAATTGCTGGTCCATGTGCGACTAGTTTTACCCCAGTTTGAATAATTTGACCATAGAGATTGAGATTGGCAATGGGAGGTGCTTTGCTACAAAGAGGTATTGCAAATCCAGTAATGCAAACCTAGAATCTCAAGGCACAATGAGCGCGTTCGATTCTACCAGCGATTATTATGAGATCCTTGGCGCCGACAAAAATTCGTCGCGCGCTGAGATCGAGCGACTATACAAGCGGAAGGCAGTCCAGCATCATCCTGACCGCGGCGGTAGCGAAGACGATATGAAGGCGCTCAACGAGGCCTATCAAATTCTGCATGATGACACAGCCCGAAATGCCTATGACGCGAAGCGGTGCAAGCCCGAAGCGACGGCCGCCGCCGTTGATTTCTCTCCGCCGGCGCGCGACGTGGGTGTGTACGGGCTGAGTTTGAGCGCCTTGCTGTGCCTGGTGGTCGGATTGTTTTTGCTATTCCTGGTTCGCTTTCAGTGGATATGGTTTCTTTGGCCGCTGGCGATCCTCGCTGTCTTTGTGATTGTCTTCGGCATATTCATGGCGCACGCAGCCCTCAGTGCAGCCCGCGACTCGTTAGCCAAGAGCCACCCGGCGCGCCGCTTCCGTCTCGCGCAAGAGGCCGCGTTCTGGTCGGCAGTGTGCGCCGGAGCATACGGCGTATACTTGATTCTTGATGCAGCCTAGCAACCAGGAACGAAGCGGCGCGTTGGTCAGCGGCCTCGATCTGCTGTTCCTCGAGGTCAATAGCCTGGCAGAGTCTATCGCGTTCTACGATGAGCAGCTTGGTTTCGAGCTGGAGTCGCATAACTCGGACTCGGATCCGCCCATGGCAACGCTGCGAGCCGGCGCCCTCAGGATTACATTGGTGCAGCAACTGGAGACGATGCTCAAGCGCGGCCGGGGCGTGCACTTCGTCATCGGCGTGTCGGATGTGACGGCATATCATCAAAGATTGCAGGATTGCGGCCTGGTGGTTGGGGCGCCGAAAGATGAGGGTTGGGGCGGCCGCTTCATTACGATCCAGGACCCTGATGGCTACAGGCTTTTCTTTGTAACCTGGGAAGGGAAGTAGTGGCACGGACTTCAGTCTGTGTTTGAATTGCCGTTTCGATTCACAGACTGAAGTCTGTGCCACTATCGTGCCAAAAGTGAACTTCCAACAAGTCGAGAATCTGTTGATACGTTATCGCGGCCAGACGATTGAGGTGAAAACAATCTCCGGTGGCGTTTACGAGGGAACAGTCGTGGATGTAACCAACGATTATGTGGCGCTAAAAACCAGGAGCGCGCCGGGGGAAGAGGATCAGGTCTTCGTCCTTTTGCATAGCATCGAATCCATCTTGCCCCGCGGCCCAGCATGAGATTGGCTCCCTGACGTACCCTGCTTTGCACTCCTGTCGTGGCTGCGGTACACTGTTGCATCGCTGGGCCATCAAGATGCATTACGTCGAAAACCCTCCCAATCCCTGGCTTACCCACTCAGTGGAATGGATAGGCGAGCCGCCCGCTGCGAAGATTGAAGTCTTCGAAGAGACGGCGACGCGATCCATCATCACCCATAACGATAGTCCTGACGTTGGCTTTGATTACACCGTCAACTGTTATCGAGGCTGTAGCCACGGCTGCACATATTGTTTCAGCCGGCCCACGCACGAGTATCTCGGCTATGGCGCAGGCACGGACTTCGAACGCAAGATCATAGCAAAGGTCCGCGCGCCGGAACTGCTGCGGCAGGAGTTGTCGAAGCGTTCCTGGAAGGGCGACATAATAATGTTCTCCTTCACTTCGGATCCTTATATTCCGCTCGAAGCGAATTACAAACTAACGCGCCGATGCCTGGAGGTCTGTCTCGAGTTTCGCAATCCGATTGGAGTCATAACGAAGTCAGCGTTGATTCGAAGGGACATCGACATTCTCCAGCAGATCGCCCGCGAAGCCAGTCTCTCGGTTTTTATTTCCATTCCTTTTTCCGACTACGACATCGCGCGGGCCGTCGAGCCATTCGCGCCTTCGCCGGCGGCTCGTTTCAAAGCGATGAAGGAGCTGGCCGACGCAGGCATCGACGTAGGCATCGGCATCGCGCCGGTCGTTCCCGGCCTCAGCACTGAAATTCCAGAGTTGCTAAGGCGGGCAAAAGATGCCGGCGCTCGTCGCGCCTTCATAAATATGTTGCGCTTGCCGGGCAGCGTCGCTCCTTATTTCGAACAACGATTGCGCGAGAAGTTACCCACGAAGGCCGATCGCATCCTTAACCGCATACGGGACGCTCGTGGCGGCAAGCTCAATTCCAGCGTGTTCGGAGAACGAATGCGCGGGCAGGGCCAATACTGGGAGGCGCAGGAACGCCTTTTCGAAGTTCACTGCAAGCGGCTCGGCTTCAATGAACGTACTGTGGGCTCTGAACCAAGGAAGTTTGGTAATACGTTCCGCCGGCCTTCCGCGCAGGGTGACCTCTTCGCCTGAAGCGAGCAATTACCTATTACCTCTAAATCGGCTGATAGTTGTTCAAGTGTGGGGCTGGTTGATCTATACTGGCGCACCACTTGAGAAGGGGCCGCTTTCTCTGCCTGAGGCGGCCGATACTCCGCCCGGTCTGGAAGGAGCTCGAAAATGATTCTGATCAAGGACGTAATCCGTGATCGCGAGCCTTATTCTATGCGCGCTTCGGCCAGCGTCCTCGATGCGGCCGAGTTCATGGCCCAAAGAAGAATCGGGGCCGTCTGCGTCCTCGATGAGGCGGGGCGTTTGATTGGGGTCTTCTCTGAGCGCGACCTGCTGAACCGTGTCGTGGTTCCGCGCCACGATCCCTCGGCGATGAAGCTGGGCGAAGTAATCAGCGAGTTGCGCGCAGTGATCCGTTGTGACGAAACTCCCCATCAGGCGTTGGAGAGAATGGAGCAGATTGGCAGCCGGCATCTACCCGTGGTCGACGACGACCGGTGGGTGGGCATGCTGTCTATGCGGGACTTGTTACGCGTGGAATTGAGCGAGCAGGGCGACGAGTTGAAACTGCTCCACGAGTATATTCAACATTAAGAGTCCGCAGATCATGATTCAAGAATGAAAGGTTTTGACACTTCCGCCCGTCAAATCCAAAGGATGAAGCAAATGTCGTCTGCGGGAATGTGTTTAGGGATAGTGCTGCTGGCGCTCGCCTGCGGCCATCCGCCGCCTGGACGCGGCGCCGGTGAAGTCGAAACTTCTTCCTCGTCCCAAACCAGTTTTAGAGTGGAGACAGTAATCGGCGGGCTGGAAGTGCCGTGGTCGATTGTCTGGGCGCCCGATGGCCGGATGATTTTTACGGAGCGCTCCGGTCGGGTTCGTGTTTATGAGAAGGGGCAGTTGAAACCAGAGCCATTGTTCACTGTTCCTGATGTCGAGCCGACCGGCGAAAGTGGATTGATGAGCATTGCCCTACACCCGCAGTTCTCGACAAACCACTTGCTGTACCTTGCCTACGCCTACCGGGCCGATAATCAGAATGTTCGAGTAGTTCGCTATCGTGAAACTGCGACCGGCTTTACAGATCGAAAAGTTATCGTGGACAACATTCCCGCGGCCCAGTTTCATGCTGGATGCAGATTGCGCTTTGGTCCAGACGGAAAGCTGTACATTACCACCGGCGATGCTACTCGACGCGACCTGGCCCAGATGCTCGATTCAATCGCGGGAAAGACGTTACGTGTGAATGACGATGGCAGTGTTCCATCCGACAATCCATTCGTTGGACAGGCGAATGCGCGGCCCGAGATCTGGGTCTATGGAAATCGCAACGGCCAGGGCATAGACTTCCAGCCCGGCACGAATCTTTTGTTCGAGACTGAGCATGGTCCCAGCGGCTTCGATGGGCCGGGGGGAGGGGATGAAGTAAACATCCTCGAGAAAGGGAAGAACTATGGTTGGCCGGTGATCCATCATCGCGCGACTCAGGCAGGGATGGAATCGCCTCTGCTTGAGTACACACCGGCTTGCGCGCCGGCAAGCGGGACATTCTATCGGGGCTCGGTGTTTTCTCAGTTCAAAGGCAACTTCTTCTTTGGCTGCTTGCGCGGCGAAAGAATCATTCGTGTCGTCCTCGATGGTCGAAGGGTGGTCAGTCAGGAGAATCTGTTGGAAAAGAAGTATGGCCGCATACGCGACATCGCCGAGGGTCCTGACGGGTTCATTTATTTCTCGACTTCGAACAAAGACGGTCGCGGCGCGCCCGCGAGCGACGATGATCGAATCATGCGTCTCGTGCCATTGAAGTAATCGATATGAGTACAGTTCAGAAGAAGACCACCGTTCGGGAACAGGTATCTGACGCAGAGTGGCAGGCCCGCGTCGATTTGGCTGCGGCGTACCGGTTGGTGGCGCACTACGGGTGGGACGATCTGATCTTCACGCACATCTCTGCGCGCGTTCCCGGGATTGGGGCTGACCGGGGACATCAGTTTTTGCTCAATCCCTATGGCATGATGTTCGAAGAAGTCACGGCGTCGAGTTTGGTGAAAGTCGATCTCGATGGAAAGATCGTGATGGACACGCCCCATTTCATCAATCCCGCGGGATTTACAATTCACAGCGCGGTGCACGCGGCCCGTGAAGACGCCATCTGCGTAATGCATCTGCACACCGACTATGGCATCGCAGTTTCCGCTCAGAAGGACGGGTTGCTCCCAATTTCGCAACAGTCGCTCTTCGCTCTGGCTTCACTTGCCTATCACGACTATGAAGGGCTGGCGCTGAACGAGGAAGAGAAGCCACGATTAGTTGAAGACCTGGGCGCCAAAAACCACCTGATACTGAGGAACCACGGCTTGTTGACGGTCGGAAACACTGTGGCGGAAGCGTTCCTCTCGATGTTTATTCTCGAGCGGGCTTGCAAGATCCAGATTCTGGCACAGTCCGGCGGAGCGGAAGTACTCTCCGTGCCGGATCCGATTCTTGAGCGTGTCTCTTCACAGCTCAATGCCGTAACCGTCGGGCAGGGTTCACAACTCAGCTGGCCGGGCCTGCTGCGCAAATTAGACCGCATCGATCCATCGTATCGCGAATAGGATTCAGGTAATGGCAGGAGACGCCGTGTTGCCCGGATCGTTACTCAGAGCTGTCCAACTTCTGGGCCAGCACTGCCGTCTTGGTCCATCCGATCAGTTGCAGTGGCGGAAAGCGGTAATCGTTAACGACGCGAAAGTGGCGGCGGGTGTGCTCGGCGATTTCGCTCGGAGGGTGGATCTTGAGCCGGAACATCAGCTGCAGGAGCATACCGGCGAAAGTGGGTCGAATAGGAAGATTCAAAAGATGACCACCGGGAGCTACGACACGTGCCAGTTCGCTGAACCCTTCCGCCAAAGGTACGTATTCCAGCACACCGCTGGTCACAACAAAATCAAAAGAAGCATCAGCGAAGGGAAGGCTCAGGACGTTTCCCTGCATAAAGCTGACTTTGTGGTTTCCGCTGTCGCCCTTGGCCATCGCCTTCTTGCCCTTGGCTATCGAAGACCCTGAAAGATCTATGGCTGTGATGCTTACGGGGACCTCCAGCGCTCGCAGCAAAGCGAAAGTCAGCAGGCCGGTGCCGCAGCCGGCGTCCAGTATCTTCGCGTCGGGAAAGACCGGAACCGGATGATCCCGGAAGTATTGATCAAGCGAACGCCCGTAGCCGTTCAACTTGAACGTCCAATCGTAGAATCCCGCTATACGATCATAGAAAGTTCCCGCGGGAGCTTCGGTGCTCGTAGCGGTTAGTGCGTACTCTGCCATTCGTCTCTCTCCCAACCCGCAAACGGTCGTGTGCTGATTCAACTAACATCCGGCGTCTGCTCGGGAAGACCAGCGCCTGTAGCTCATCAGGGGTCGCGCAATTGTAGCCTACGCTCTCTGTTACTCAAAACAAAAACCACCTGTGAATACGACCAGGATCGCGGGGCCCGAGAAAGATGGCCTTTTCTGCAAGAAATTCGTGGGAGTGCGTTCTTCAATCAGCCAGGCAGGGGGCTTCTTCGGGCCTTACCTGATGTAACGGGCGATTAGCGTGGGCAAAACACGTTAGTTTGCCTCGCGAGCTGGTGATAGGACACTACCCATTCCGCAAAGGAGCAGTAGATCATGAATAGAAGGATCACAATCGGTTTATGCGTCAGCGCACTCTTATTGGCTTCCGCGGTGCTCGCCGTCTCCCGCGGTTTTGGTGAAGCCAGGTGGTTTCACCCAATAGATGCCGGCGAGGCCGAAAGCGAGTTCGGCCCGCAGCCGGTCATGGCGACGGAAGGCGTCCTCGAGGTCGAGGTCCTGGTTAACGGCGTGCCCCTGCAGGAATACCTCGCGCGCGGGCGCCGCTACGTAGAAGCGCTGGAGAATGCAGAGTACGAGATTAACCTTAGAAATACTTCGCCGGTGCGCGTAGCGGTGGCGCTTTCGGTTGATGGGTTGAACAGCATCGATGCAAAACACACAACTGCCTGGAACGCCAGCAAGTGGGTGGTTGGGCCGTATCAGACCATTCGCATTGGTGGTTGGCAGATGAGTTCAGAGCGGGCCCGGCGCTTCTATTTCACTACTGAGCGCGATTCCTATGCCGCCAAGCTGGGTCAAACGGCGAATCTGGGATTGATCTCGGCGGTATTCTTTCGCGAGCGAGCCCAGGTGGTTGTCCCCGTTACTCCGGGTCCTGATCCGAGATATCGAGGTGACCAAATGCGCGAAGAAGGCGAGAGTTCGATGAAGTCGAAAGCTCCCCCTTCCTCGGCGGGCGATAGCGCTGCGGGACGTTCCAACAGCGTACAGCCGATGCCGGCGCCCGACGATGAATCCGCAGCGACGGGTATTGGTCGATCGGTTCGCAATGATGTGCATTGGGTTGATATGAAGCTGGAGCCGCGCCCCGCTGGGGAGGTAACGATTCGGTATGAATACCGCGCCAGCCTGGTGCGTTTGGGAATCTTTCCCAGACCATATCCGCAGCCTGATGTCCTGGGACGGAGGGAACGAGCAAAAGGCTTCGAAGGCGGCTACTGCCCAGAGCCCAAGTAGGACAGACATTCCTGTCTGTCTATGGTGACACCGCGGGCCCACTAGCGCCGCTTGAGGTCCGCGGTGTAAAGCTGCTGGTAGGCGCGGTAGCTCGTTATTACTTTGAAGACGTAATTCTTTGTTTCAGCGAAACCGACCTCAGCCACGAAGACGCCGGGGTCACTTTGCTTTGCGCGCTTGAGCCAGCGAGCGACGTTGTCCTCACCGCCGTTGTACGATGCCGCCACCGCTTCCGGTAAGTTTGGAAATAGCTGACTTAACTGGGCGAGGTAGGCGCTGCCAATCGCAATCGAAACGTCCGGATCGTAGAGCTGGTTCTCGGTCAGGTGGCTGACGTGAGCGCGCGTCGCGTACCTTGCGGCAGTATCAAGCGTAAGCTGCAAAAGGCCGCGCGCCGCTGAGAGCGATTTCGCCCGAGGGCGGAACCGGCTCTCTTCTTTCATTACTGCCAACACAAGTCGTGGATCTAAAGCGCGTGATTTAGCAAATCGTAAGATCGACTCTCGATACAGCGCGGGATAGAGACTGGCAGTAGTTGCTGTCTGCGTTCGCGCGTCCGCAGCGCGTTGCATGGCGCGCGAACGCGCTGTGCCGTTGGTCATCGCCGAAAGCTTCTCTGTGGCCAGCCTGCCGTAATATGAGCCAGGCGGCAGGGCAAGATAGGATCGAATTGCATCTTCGGTGTGACCGGACCGCTCGAGACTGTATCCACGTAAATAGCCGACCTCGTCCGGAGTTGTTAACACGCCGCTCTGAAACGGCCTGCTCAGCAACTGATCGGCAGTCTGCGCCGCTTGCCTCCACTCGCTCGCTGCCACGTGCAATCGCAACTCTGCAAACAACGCGTTCTTGTCCGTCGCGCTGCCGGTAAACCTCTCGCGCGTACTTTCAATCCACGCCATTGCCTCCCGCGTACGGTCTGCTTCGCGAAAGCTGTCAATTACATTCAGGTGAGCGCTTTCGATCCTCTCGGCGTCAGGATACCTTTCAATGTATTCGGCATAGCGCGCCGCTGCCTCTGTCGGACGGCCCAGCCGCAAGAGGGTTGCGGCGAAGGAATTCAAACCCTCTCGACCGTCCTTCGTTTGCGGATATTCACGGGCCACGCGTTCGAAGAAACGAAGCGCCTCTTCGTAACGTTGTTCCTGAAAATAAGATCGTCCGGTGCCAAACAACGCCGCCGGAACGTTGGCTTCACTTGCGCCGTTGGCAATCACCGCTTGCCAGTGTTCTCTGGCTTCGGTGAAGGCGCGGTTCGGCATATAGACGTTCGCGCGCCGCATATGCTCGGCGGCGGGGAGTTGCGCAAAAGCGCCTGCCTCGCGAGCAGTGCGATCGCTTCGTCGGACGGCATATAACCCCGCGTCGTCCGCTACCTGGGCGCCGGCGACAACTGCCAGCCCGATAAGAGTTAAGCAGATGGTCAGCGAACGAAGCAGAAATATTTGGCTACTCATCTAATCTGTCTCTTCGATGATCTCAAAAGTTGAAATGATCTCTACCGTAGGTCTTAGCGTGGCCGCTACGCTGCAGTACTTCGCCTCGGAAAGCTCGACCGCCTGGGCCACCGCCTTCTCAGAGATGTTGCGTCCGCGCAGCATATGATGCACCTGCATCGCGGTATACCCGCGTGGATGCTCCGTACGTCTCCGGCCGCTCACTTCGATGCGATAGTCGGTCACGTGCTGCCGCTTCTTCTGCAGAATTGAGATCACGTCGACACCAGTGCAGCTCCCCAGGGCAATCAAGAGTAGTTCCATGGGCGACGCTGCGCTTCCGCGTTCCGCATCAGTGTCCAGAACCTGGGCGTGGCCAGATGGAGTGATAGCGATGAACAGATCATCGCCGGAGAACCTGATGATCGCCTTGTTTGTGGTTTCACCCATATCGAATAGACCCTGGACCGTTTAGGGAGGATAACACACGGCCCCGATCAATTTTGCGCACGAATGGCACCTAAAAAGGGAACTACGCATCAGGTAAATGGATGTACTAATAGCTTGCAATCCGAGGCGGATCACTACTGAAATAGAACACAGCAGCGAGGCTCGCCATAGCTGAAGTGGATTGCCGATATTGCTGCTGAATCAGACTCCACTGGGATTACCTCTTAAGGCGTGTCCGTTTGATGGAGAATGCGTTTCGGCACAGTGTTTGTTAGGTTCCTGATGGAATGCCTCTGTCCGGCAACGAAATATCGCCTCTCCCGGTTTGGCCCAGAAGGGAATAATCAAAATCAAGTGGAGGAACTAATTATGAAGACAATTAAACGCACCTTGCCGGTGCTGCTTTTAGTCATGTTTGCCGCAGTCGGCATCGACGCGCAAACGCAACGCGCTTATCAACGCACTTATCGAGGCACGGTTCAGTCCATGCGGCAGTTGATACTCAGAATTGAAAATCGCACCGTCACATTTCACAATAACCTCGATAGCAGTTTGGCCCGAACGCCTATCAACAACAACAGGGCCGAAGATAACGTCAACTCTTTTGTGGGAGACTTTGATGATGCTGTCCATCGTTTGCGCGCAGGTTTTGACAGGCAACAGTCGACAGCCTCTGATGCGCAGGAGGTTTTAGACCGCGCTTCCTTCATCGACAACTTCCTAAGACGGCATCCGTTGGATCTGCGTACGCGAAACTCCTGGAGCCTTTTGCGCGCAGACCTGAACCAGTTGGCGCGAGCTTATAGCGTCTCGTGGCAGCCAACGACGCGAACCTATCCGCCCAACACCCCAGTGGTGGTCAATCAATACCCGAATTCAAGTAACAGCTTGACCGGTACATACCGGCTGGACGTATCCCGTAGCGATGATCCGCGCCAGGCGGCCGAGAGAGTAACCAGGAACCTTTCGGCATCCAACCGCGACCAGCTGCTGAATTCAATCACAGCGCGGCTCGAGTCTCCGGAGCAACTGGCGATTGATTTACGTGGACGAAGTGTCACCATTGCGTCGTCCCGTGCGCCGCAAATAACTTTTGAGGCGGACGGCGTCGAGCGCGTTGAGACCAGGAACAACGGTCGCAGCGTGCGAGCGCGGGCCACTCTAAATGGCGGGCAGCTGCTGGTTAGCTCTACCGGCGATCGGGGAAACGACTTCAGTGTCATGTTTGATCCCATTGATAATGGCCAGCGCTTAAGTGTCATCCGGCGGGTTTACGCCGAAGGCCTGACTCAACCGGTCGTAGTGCAAAGCACTTACGACAGAACTTCTGAGGTGGCGCAGTTCAATATCTATAACAGTCCGACCAATTATCCCGGGCCCGCGACGACGAACGGCGACTTCATAATCGCGAATGGGGAGTTGGTTGTAGCGACCCTTAACGATTTGCTTTCCAGCGCTTCAGCTCGGGAAGGTGACCGTTTCACGATGACGGTTAAGCAGCCGGTCCAGTATGAAGGCGCAACTATCGAGGGGCACGTTTCTCATGTGGAGCGCAGCGGACGGCTGACAGGCCGTTCGGTGATGACTCTCAATTTTGACAACATACGTTTGCGTGACGGCAGCAGTTATCGTTTTGCCGGTATTCTGGAAAGCGCCCGTACTAACAACGGCGAGACGGTTCGCGTGGACAATGAAGGCGCAGTCCGGGACGAGAGTCAGACCACGAAAACTGAGCAACGCGCAGCAATAGGCACTGCGGTCGGCGCAATCATTGGCGCAATAGCCGGAGGTGGGAAAGGCGCGGCGATCGGAGCGATCGTTGGCGCGGGTGGAGGCGCTGGGTCAGTTTATGTCCAGGGTCGCAATGATCTGGAACTTTCAAGAGGAACCGAGATCACGATCCGCGCCAGTGGGCCAGTTACGAACGGTGTGAGGTAGCGAACTGTTTTGGGAGTGCAGTGGTGCGGCCTGGGATCCGAAGCGGGATCTACCTTCCGCACCGCTGCATTTTGTTAGACAAGAGTCACGCTGGCTATGTTACTATTCCGGCGGCTCAAGCGGCACACACTCATAAATCTTAGAACGCAGGCTCGATATCTCCCACCCGACTGAGCGCTATCTTAAACTGATTGATAGCGAGAGGACTCAACCATGCCCTCTATTCTCGTGGTCGATGACGATAACTTGATCCGCGGCACTCTCTATGATCTTTTTGCGGATCAATACCGCTGTAAGACTGCAGAAACTGCCGAAAAGGCCCTCGGCCTTCTCAAGGCCGAAACCTACGACGTTGTTCTCACCGACATTTCGATGCCCGGGTTAAGCGGCCTGGAGTTACTGGGTCATGTCCTGCAAAACTATCCTGGCACTCCGGTGATTGTCATTTCCGGAATCAGCGATCAGGAGCATGCTCAAGGGCTGATAAGACTCGGCGCTTTTGATTACTTGTTGAAACCATTTCGCCTCGAGGTCGTCGAAGACAGTGTTGTGCGGGCGCTGGCCCAGCGTCAAACAGTCGCTGGCGGAGTCGAAGATAAAGGTAAAGAAGAGACGGCCGCTCAACCTGGAGACTCAGAAGCAAAGGCAGATTGGACTATTGTCGGTGGCAATTTCGCAGACCGAAAGCCGGAAGAATAACGCCTCCCAATCCTATCGCCAATGGTCAAAGATCCCCTGACCGGATTTGACTAGCAGAAGACATCAAGACAATTACATTGGAGCTTGCCGGCGCGAATCGCGCAGCTCGCGTTCCGTGTCTTCGCGAATCTGTTGTTCGATGCGCGCCGCCTCCAGCGCCATGGGAACATTCGCATGCCCCTCGTTCAATCGTTGGAGCATATAGTTGGTCTCAGTCCAGCCCGAGCCGCGGCTGGCGGCCGCTTCGATTGTCTGGAGACGAGCTTCGGCTTCGGATAGACTCCGCTGACCCTCTTGTTGGACGCCTTCGAGGCGCGCTCGGTCCTGCTGCAAATCTTCAAGAAGAACACTCGTGTCCGCCCCCTGGATGCGCGCCGCGCGATTGATTCGTTGGCGGATCTCAAGCAGCTCGCGCCTGGCGCTGGTGACCAGGCGGGTAGCGTTCAGGCGGATTGCCAGGGTTTCGGAGTATGCGTCAGCAAGCAGCGGAGATTGATGCTGAATTTGTTTCAGGGCGCGTCGTTCCAGCGATGTCAACTCGCCAGTAAACCATGGGATTTCGCTGCCTGTAATACCATCGGCTGCTAGCCGCTCTCGCAACCGTCCTGCCCAGTGTCGGCGATAAAAAAGAAACGCGATGGCAACGATAAGCCCACTGGCGGAACCCAAAACCAGTGAAGTCATTGCCAGTAGTAGATAGACGGCGGCGTCTGCGGCCGACGCAAAATAAAAGAAAAGAAAAAACAGCGTGGGGGCGGACGTCAGGACGGCAAAAGAAAACCACGGGGCCCAGCGCAAGAGTTTGGCTGTCCGTCTGTCGCTGCTGCTAACGCTGCCTGTTAACTCTCTGGTGGGCATGCCGCGTAGTTATCTTTCCTGTTGAGTTTCCCAAAGAGATCATACTCTGTCTGCACTGCCTGCACCAGTTTGAGATGGTATGTCACCTTTGAGCTTTTGTGCCGATGTAATAAGATTGATAATCATGCGACTGGAGAAGCGATGAGCCCCTCAGGAAGCCGCTACAGACGAACGATCATGGTGGCGCTTAGCACCTTCGTCTTATTCACGATTACGGCGTTCTCTATTCCTCAGCAAAGCGGTGGAAACATATCCGTCAGAAGGGCTGGTCAGGGACCGGAAAAACCCGTGACCATACCTGTCACGGTCCGCGTTCGTCAGTCAAAGCCGCAGAAGGAAGTGCAGTTGGTGGACCTGTTGGTTCGCGAGGATGGCGATGAGCAGCCTCCCATCTCGATACGCAGCCTTTCCACAACGCCACTCTCTGTCACTGTTCTTGTTCAAGACGACCTCGTCTCTTCCGTAAGCAACGAGATCAAATCGATCGCTGATTTCATTCGCCACCTGCCGCCTGGCTCGCGAGTTTTGATAGGTTATATTCGCGCGGGGTCACTTGATGTGCGGCAGCGCTTTACCAGTGACCTGAATAAGGCGGCGTCCGCCCTGCGAATCCCCTTCGGTCTCGCCAGCGCCGCGCCATTTAATCCTTATGTGGAGATACGGGAAGGCCTCAAGCGGTTTGAGTCGCAGCCGCAGGGCCGTCGGGCGATGCTGGTGATTTCGGACGGTTTGGATATCTCACGCGGTTCTGATCCCTCATCGATTATTGACAGCGTCGATTTGCATCGGGCGATTACTGAGGCTCAACGCCGCAGTGTGGCGATCTATTCCATTTACTCACCAGCCGTTGGGACGACGTCTACCGGGAATTTGTTTCTGGTGGGGAGCGCTCAAAGCGCGCTTCAAAGGCTGTCAAACGAAACGGGAGGCCATGCGTTCTTTCAGGGAACAAATGCGCCCGTTAGCTTTGACCAGTTTTTGCGGGATATTGATGCTTCACTCGGCAGACAAATCGCACTGACGTACCTTTCCACACATACAGGCAAGGGATTTCATCGGATCGAAGTAAAATCGTTAGCCCCTGATATCGAGGTCCGCTACCCCGCAGGCTACACTCGCTAACTATTGCACCATTGCCGGGAGCATGGAACCGCGCTTGTCCGAAGCTGTGGCCCAACCGTCCGCGATACTGGCAATCATGCCGTGAAAGTGAATTTCACTGCCTGATAAGACCAGAAGTACATCTCCGGCATGATAACGAGGGTCTTCAAGTCTGAAGCGAATCACGGTAGCTTGCCCATTCTCGCCCTCAACCGTGTCAAAAGAGAATTCCTCAGCGTCGACAAGAAAGGTTTGCGAGTTATTAGCTGTTCTTTGTTCTTCTGGCATGATTCAGTGTCCCATGGTCTGGCAGACAAATGCATTGTCTTCTGATGGGGCAGCTAGTGGGACTCGAACCCACGACCTCTTGATCCACAATCAAGCGTTCTAACCGA
>JBDUCF010000256.1:0-4652 GCA_040003545.1 Pyrinomonadaceae bacterium
TGTTCTACGAATGAAATCGCCGCATTCTGAATCTGTCTCAACTTTTCCTGCGTGCTGGCGCTTGTATCCAGCATCAAGACAACATGAAATGGCGCATTCACTGTAGCGAAAAAAGCGACCTCCTGCCGGGCTCCGTCTTCGAAGACGAAAAAATCTTCTTTGCGGAGATCGGGAACATACATGCCACTTCGCGTGCTGGCTATGACCGGAATGGTCACCAGGTTTGTATCGATCTTGATGGGATCGATCTCCTGGTCGCCGGAAGGAATGGCCTGTTCAGCGGGAATTGTGTTGTTTGCGGGCGACGGCGAGGGCGAGGGCCGAGTTCGGGACGACTGAGCGTGTATTCCGGTCGCAGCCCCGATCAAAACAAGTGCGGTTGCCGCCATGATTTGAAAGCGCATTTCTTACTGCTCCTTTTTGCAGACGAGACAAAGATACCCTGAACGGTACGTTACTTCCCTAACCGGATCACGCTCGATGAGCCCGCGAAGCGGACGACAGAAGGTAGCCAGGCGCAAGCGCGGAGCGCGCGGCGCCTGGAAAGAACGGGAATAGGATCGTATGCGCCCTGAAAGGGCGTGCGAGCCGGATAATACCCCAGGTTCTGGTTCTTCCCGCCCCTATCGGGGCGCTTAAGATCAATGGGCCGGGTTTCCACAGGGGCGGCGCGCTTCGCGCTTGCCCCTGGCTACCTTATTCCGCGCCTTCGGCGCGAAGAAAACCAACGTCTGTCGGGTACCTGAGCTGATCGGGCTTTCTAAGTTGGAGCAACCCAACTTTAGGACACGACCCATGGATGCTGGAGCTTGCTCGCTAGTTGGCCTTACCTTAGAATGCGTTTGTTCCTACTCTGTTGTCTGCCGCATGAAATCCATCTTACTCTTAGCTCTTGGGGCCTACGTTGTAGCGGCCGTCCATTCCGTGCTGGCGTTTGTGAACAAACGCCGCGTGCTGCAGCGCGTTTCGTGGCTCGCCGTATTGATCGGGTTCGGTTTACACACCATCGCACTGATCACCGGATGGGCCGTCCAGCGTCGCTTTCCGCTTTTCTATCTGCCGGAAACGCTTTCATTTCTAGCCTGGACGTTGGTCGCAGCGTACGGCCTGGTGTTATACCGCTATCGCGCTCATGCGCTGGGCAGCTTTACCTTGCCACTGGTCGCCGGTTTGGTTCTAATCGCCATCGTCACCGGCTCGCGGTTGTCCACGGCTCCCGGCACACTGGCCGAGTCGGGGGCTGGTTGGATTTTTCCTTTCCACACGTCGGCTCTTATCTTTGCCTACGCTTCCTTCTTCGTCGTCTTTGTGGCCAGCGTTATGTATTTACTACAGGAGCGCGCGCTCAAGCTGAAGACGTTCGGGGCGATCTTTCATCGTTTACCGGCGCTCACTACGGTGAATGATATTGCCACCGCCGCTGCCACGGTTGGTCTGACCTTGTTGTCGCTGGGGATTGTGACCGGGATGCTATGGTCCGAGTCGCGCGATGGAAAGCTTTGGCACAATGATCCAAAAGAAATTTTTGCCGGGCTGACCTGGCTACTGTATCTTCTGCTGATAATTTATCGTTCGTCGCCTCGCTGGCGGGGGCGCAAGGCAGCCTGGCTCGGAGTAGTTGGATTCGCACTCGTATTATTCACGTTCCTGGGAGCACGCCTGATGGGTGGTTATCATCGTTTTGGTTAGTTAGTTGTTAGTTGTTTACAACCTTTCTGAAGAGTTAGCCGACAAGATTTGGGATATTGTCCTTGGATGGAACTCCTTCGCGCGAGATACCGTCGGAAAGCAACTAGTGAAAGCGGCGGATAGTATTGGTGCAAACATCGCGGAAGGACAGGCAGGGCCACATACGTTGACAACCGTCGTTTTGTAAGGATCGCTAGAGGTTCTTTGAGCGAAACAAAGCATTGGCTACGTACGGCTTTTAAAAGGCAATTGCTTAATGCAAAACAAATTGGCAGCATAAAGCCCATCATGGATGAGCTGGCGCCAAAATTGAACGCCTACCTCAATTCAATAGGTAGGACCGTAGTTTAGTAAGCGTAGCAACTGACTACAAACAACTGACAACTGACAGCGACTATGTCAATCGTTCTGGTAGGACTAAACCACAAGACCGCGCCTATAGAAGTGCGCGAGCAGCTCGCCTTCAGCGATGAAGCTTGCGGACTTAGCTTGCGCGCTCTGATCGATGGCGAAGTTCTGCGCGAAGGCATAATTGTTTCGACTTGCAACCGCGTGGAGGTTCTTACCTCGACCGGCAAAGGGTTTCTCAACGAGGGGACGGCGCGCATCACCAGCTTTCTGAGCGAATCACGGGCCTTGTCCCAGGACTACTTCCGCGACCATTTGTACAGCCATGTTGACGATCAGGCCGTGCGCCACATGTTCCGCGTCGCCTCTTCGTTGGATTCCATGGTGATCGGCGAGCCGCAGGTGCTGGGTCAGGTACGCCGCGCCTATTCGGTTGCCGTTGAAGCAGGAACGACGGGACGCGTGCTGAATCGATTGGTGCATCACGCGTTGCGCGTGGCCAAGCGCGTGCGCACCGAAACCGGCATCGCAGCCTCAGCGGTTTCCATCAGCTTCATGGCCGTCGAGTTGGGCCGCAAAATTTTCAACACGCTGGCAGGGCACACAGTGCTGCTGGTCGGCGCCGGTGAAATGGCTGAGCTCGCGGCCCGTCACCTGGTCAATGCCGGTGCTTCGCATTTGCTGGTCACGAATCGCAGCGAGAAAACCGCCCGGAAACTGGCGAACGAATTTGGTGGTGAAGCGGTCGATTACGCTTCCCTGGCGGACCACCTCGCCAGCGCGGACATTGTCATTTGCTCGACCGCGGCGCCGGGTTATGTGGTCACTCAGGAGATGGCTCGCCAGATGTCGGAGAAGAGACGCAACCGGCCCACCTTTCTTATCGACATCAGCGTGCCGCGTAACATTGATCCGGCGGTCGGCGAGCTGCCCAACCTTTTCGTTTTCGACATAGACGATCTTGAAGCGGTGGTCTCATCCAACATTCGCGAGCGGGAGCGCGAAGCTGAGCGCGCCGAGCTGATCGTGGATTCCGAGGTGATGCAATTTCAACAGGCGCTACGCGCCCTTGATATCGGCCCTACCCTGGGGGCATTGCGCCGGAAGCTGCACGACATCGCGAAGACCGAAATGGAGCGTCAACGAAACCGGTTGGGCGAATTGAATCCGGATCAGGAGCGGGCCATCGAAGCAATGCTAACAGCCACGGTCAATAAGATCTCCCATCCACTTCTCAGCCATTTGCGACGCTCGTACGATACTTCTGAGGAGGAAACGCTTCGCGAGTGGCGAGACCTTTTCCACCTTGATGAATGACCCCTCGCAGAATCTCTGCACCCGACACCCTAACCCCTGATTCCTCTTAATGGACTTCCTACATAATTCCCTCCAGCTCATCGAGCAGTACATGTACCAGTACGGCTACTGGGCAGTATTTTTCGGCGTGATGCTGGAAAACGCCGGCGTCCCGGTGCCAGGCGAAACCATTCTGCTCGTCGCAGGTTATCTTTGTTCCAAAGGTGACCTTCATCTCGGCCTGGTGATGCTTATCGCAGCAACCGGTGCGGTCATTGGCGACAACATCGGCTTCGCGATTGGCCATCACTATGGTCGTGACATTCTGCTTCGCTTTGGACGGTTCATCTTTTTGACCCCGAAGCGGCTTGACCATATGACGAGCTATTTCGCCAGTCATGGTAACAAGACGATTCTGGTAGCGCGCTTCATAACCGGCTTGCGAGTATTTGCCGCGATACTTGCCGGCGCGTCGAAAATGCCCTGGCGTATCTTCGTGGTCTACAATATGACGGGCGCGGTTCTCTGGTCGGTGGTGATCACCAGTCTCGGTTATCTTTTTGGCCAGAGTCTGCCGCTGCTGGTGAAGTGGGTCGGCCGCAGCGGCACCATCCTGCTAATCCTGGCCATCGTGGTTGGAATTGTTGTTTGGCGCATCCGAGCCCATCGCAAGGCCAATCGATCGGATTAAAGATGAAGCTGACTATTGGTTCACGTGGTTCGAAACTCGCGGTGTGGCAGGCCGAATGGGTTAAAGCGAAGCTCGGCGCGCTCAATACCGAAGTAGAAATCTCCATTGAACTGATCAAGACTACCGGCGATCAAATGAAGTCGGCGCCGCTTGCAGTAATAGGCGGCAAAGGTGTTTTCACGAAGGAGATTGAGGAGGCTTTACTTGCCGGGCGGATCGATCTGGCTGTGCATTCATTGAAAGACTTGCCAACTGCGATTCCCTCGGGTCTGACGCTGGCTGCGATTACCGAGCGCGAAGATCCCCGCGACGCGTTGGTTGCTCGCCACGATTTCGTACTTGCCAACCGCTCGATCGATGGGCTGGATTTAGCCGCGGTTGTCGGTACCTCAAGCCCTCGCCGCCTGGCCCAGTTAAAATATCGGCGAAGTGACCTTAGAATTTCCGAGTTGCGCGGGAACGTGGACACTCGTCTGCGAAAACTAGATGCCGGCGAGTACGATGCCGTCATTCTTGCGGCGGCGGGCCTGGGCCGCCTGGGGCTCGCCGATCGCATCACTGCCCTTATTCCGACTGAGACGATGCTGCCGGCAGTCGGCCAGGGCGCGCTGGCGATCGAAGCCCGGGC
>JBDUCF010000257.1:0-4651 GCA_040003545.1 Pyrinomonadaceae bacterium
AGGTCACCGCAGCACCTAATCCGCATTAATGACTTTGAAAGAGCGGGGGCAAGCCCGCCTTCCTGACTGCAAGTCTCCCCATTGAAACTTCCATCCTCAAGTTTGGAAGTATGATTCCGACATTCCTTAATTGCAGTCAGGAAGGTGGGCTGGCCCCCGCTCTTGTCTGTTTGCCAAAGTGAAAATCAAAAACCTACAATCAATCCAAAGTCATGCACGATGTTTTGATCATTGGCGCGGGGCCGGCCGGATTGTCTGCGGCGTACTGGTGCGATGAACTGGGACTGGACACGCTGGTGCTCGAGCAAAACAGCGAAGTCGGCGGACAACTCCTGTCCGTTTACAATCCAATAGGAAACTATCTGGGAGTCCCGGCGGCAAACGGGCGCGAGTTGCGCGATCGCTTTCTGGCACAGACTGAGAATGCCGAGTTCGATCTTTGGACCAACGTTGAAATCGGGAGCATCGACCTGCGCTCCCATCGTGTCCAGTTGCGAAGCGGCGAAGAGTTGAAAGCGATCAGCATCATCATAGCGACCGGCACGCGGCGCCGGACGCTCGGCATCCCCGGGGAATCAGAGTTCGCAGGTCGCGGCATAATTGAATCCGCCACGCGTGACCGCGACTTCTTCGCCGGAAAGGATGTTTGCGTGATTGGCGGCGGCGACGCTGCTGCGGAGAACGCGCTGTTGCTGGCCGAAGTATGCCCGACGGTTACAATGGTCCATCGCGGCCGGAAGCTTGGCGCGCGTCGTGAGTTCGTGGAAAGACTGGGCACGAGCCACTGCATCACAGTCTTTCGCGAATCCCAGGTGCAGCGGATCATCGGCAACGCGGAAGTTGAAGCCGTGGAAATCTTGCGCGGCGGCGCAATAAAGCCTTTTCAGATGGCGGTGAAAGGCGTGCTGGTGCGGGTGGGATTTGCCCCGAACACTGAACTGTTTCGCGAGCAATTGAGCGCTGATGAAGGCGGTTATGTCGTCGTGAACGGGCAGCAAGAGACGAGCGTGGCAAATGTCTTCGCCATTGGCGACGTAGCAAATCCATCGGCGCCGACAATCAGCGGCGCCGTGGGCGGCGGAGCAACAGCAGCGAAGGTGATCGCGTCCCGACTGAAGCAGTAGCTATGGAGTGCGGCGGCAGAGAGAGAGCGAAGCGGCGACGCCACTTTGGATTAGCGAGTCGCAAGAATCGAAAGCGCCCTCGCCGCTTCGCTCTGCCGGCGCCCTCCAAAGGGAATCAATGCAGAACACACTTGAAGAAGTTAGCGAAGAGCGCCCGCACTATACTGACGCGCACATTGCGGCGTATCCCATCGAGTACATCGCCGGCATCGATCTTTATAATGAGCGCGAGTTTCACGCGGCGCACGATGCCTGGGAGGATCGCTGGATGGGACCAGTGGGCCAGCAGGAAAAGCTTTTTCTACAGGCGATGATTCAATCCGCCGTAGCGTTTCATCACCTGGAGATCGGCAGGCCCGGCGCCGCGCGGCGCATGTACCAGGCAGCCAAGGAAAAGTTCGCGCGCCTTAAAACGAATGCGTTCATGTCGCTCGATTTGGAAGACTACCAGGCGCAGCTCGACCGCTCCCTTTCATGGCTGATGACGGCCCCCGACCCGCGCGAGCTGACGCCACCTGACGTCGATCCGCCCGTCATTCGATTGTTGCCGGAAGTGATGGACTTCGATTGAAGCGGAATGTGAATCGGCACCTCTTTGGAGTGCGGCGCCTTGTCGCCGCTTTAGTCTGCGGCGGTGGGACGCAGAATTCTTTAAAAGAGACGCAACCAGGACGCGGTCGCGACAAGTCGAGACGGACCAAAGCGCTGACAAGTCAGCGCACTCCAAAACGATGAACAAACTTCGATTATTTCTGCTGGCGCTGTGGCTTGGCGCGGCGCTCTTCTTTAGTGCAACCGTAGCGCCGGCAATCTTTATGGTGTTGCGTAGCTTTCATCTCGATAACACGAACGAGATCGCAGGTACGATTGTCACGCGCACCTTGGCGGTAGTTAACCTTAGCGGCTTTGCCATTGGCCTCTTCCTGATGCTAACTGCGTTTCTCTTCAAGCGTGCTGCATCAGGTGGGGCCTTTTTCACGGAAACGATCTTGCTGGCCCTGATCGTCCTTTTGACGGCTGCCAGCCAATGGTTGATCTCGCCCAAAATGCTGGCGTTGCGCGCGGCCATGTCAGTGCCTATTGATCAGGTTGCGCGCACTGACCCGCGGCGCATTGCCTTCGACAGTCTGCACCATTACTCGGTAGCTTTGCTCGGCCTCGCCATGTTAGCGTCTCTTATCGCGTCTATTCTTATTGCTCGCCGGCGGCCAAACGTTTGAACTCGCAATCGCACCATCGTCCGCTAATCCATAAAGCAAGGCGGCTTGGCCCGTACGCCCTCCTTTTCAGCTTGTTCAGCTTGCTGCTACCTGGCCTCGGCGCCGGCCCGGTCCGGGCACAGGAAACACCGGTTGTCTCAGGCACGCCGACGCTGACAATAGCTCCCACCGATGCGCAGAAACGGCAAGAATCTTTCACGATAGTTTGGACCACCGTCAAACAGTTCTTTTATGACCCGGCTTTTAACGGCCTGGATTGGGATGCGGTGCGCCGACGTTACGAGCCGCTGGTCCAAAAGGCGAACAGCGATACGCAGGCGCATCAACTCCTGCAACAGATGCTGAACGAGCTGCACCAATCCCACTTCCTGATCATTCCGCCGGAAGCGATTCCTCGTGTCCCGGACGAAGATACTGACGAGGATGCGAAAGATGTGACGGGTAAAACCGAGAAAGGTTCACCGGCGAAACTCCTGCTGAAGAGGAACTACGAGTTAACCCAAAAACTCACCACTGGAATTGGCATAGACTTGCGAATAATCAATGGCCTGGTTGTGGTAACGCGGGTGGAACCCGGATCCACTGCGGCACGTGCCGGGATACGGGCCGGCTTCGTGATTAAGAAAGCTAACGGCAAATCTCTGGAAAACATTATTTCGGAAACGCTGCAGTCGCCTCTTTATCACGCGATCATTCGGCCGGAGCTACCGCTGATTTTAGTAGCCGGATATATCAATGGGCCGCCGCAAACCTCCGTGCGGCTCTTATTTCTTGACGGGCAGAACCGGCCGCACACCACTGAAATCAAAAGAGAGCGATTGAAAGGTGAAATGTCTGCGCCGGTGGGAAGCTTGCCGGCCATGTATGGCGAGATCGAGTCTCGGCGGCTGGCGAATGGTATCGGTTACATTCGATTCAACGCCTTCGTGCCGTCGCTGATGGAGAAGCTATGCCATGCCATTCGTTCACTGAGTAACGCGCCGGGAATTATCATGGATATTCGCGGCAATCAGGGCGGTTTGCTGGGAATGCTTGGCGGGCTTTCCGGCTTGCTGCAACAGGAATCGTTGGCGCTTGGCTTCATGGAGACTCGCGGAGGGCGCAACCCAATCTATGCGTTTCCGCAGAAACTCCCATACGGTGGACCGCTGGCCATACTAATCGACGGCTCAACTGAATCAGCGGCGGAAATGTTTGCCGGCGGCATGCAGGAAACAAAACGTGCAATTGTCATCGGGGAGACGAGCGCGGGAAACACGCTGCCTTCGACGATTAGAGAGTTGCCGACCGGCGCGCTCTTCCAATACGCCTTCGCCAACTATCGGACACCCGGGGGTACTCTGCTGGAAGGCCACGGAGTGTTACCCGATTTGCAAGTTAAGCTTAGCCGGCGCGCGTTACTCGCCGGTCATGATCCGCAACTCGAAGCAGCTATTAGGAAACTGCGGCCGCAGCGATCCGCGGCTGTGAAAATCGAACCGGGAAGAACTGAGCTGATAGCCGACGTCAGTGCTGCCAGTATTGCCAAACCGCCAACTGTTGCGCCGCAAGAGAAGGTTTCGATTGCCGTAACGGTTGACCCGCCTCCTCCGGCACCAAAACCCCTGCCGGAAAACAAACCGGCGATCACGGACGAGCATACTCGCCTGGCCGATGTCTTGCTCAAAGGCCTGCCCACGTCCAGTCAGATTATTGCGAAGTATATCGAGGCGGTTGGTGGCAGAGAGGCGCTTGAAAAAGTTCACAGCCGCGTCTCCCGGGCCCAGACGGAAATTACCGGCGTGGGCACGAAAGGATCGGCCGAGCTTTATGAAAAGGGGCCCAACCGGTTTGCGCTTCTCATTAACGTTCCCGGTTTGGGAATCATGATGCGCGGCAGCGACGGCCGGACGGCCTGGTGGCAGGACCCTCTGCAAGGATACATAGAGTTTCCCCAGGGAACCTCGCTGGATGCAATTCGCGGCGCGTTCGTGGACCAACCAACAAGTCTGAAGGAGATGTCTCCGGTGCTGCGCCTCACTGGCGTGGAAAAGCTGGACTCGCGCGAGGTTTACGTGCTGCAAGGCCCTGTCCCGAATCTAAAATTGTATTTCGACGCCCAAACAGGATTGTTGCTGCGCAAGGGCAATATCTATTACGAAGACTACCGCGAAGTAGATGGGGTGAAGCTTCCCTTTTCAATTCGCGAAGACTCATTGCTGGGCTTCAACTTTGTCTATAAGATTACTGACGTTAAGCACAACGTTCCCATAGACGATGCGAAGTTTGCGCCGTATCCGAGTTGCTTTACAAACCCGGAGCGTTAAG
>JBDUCF010000258.1:0-4648 GCA_040003545.1 Pyrinomonadaceae bacterium
TGACCCACAAGCGACTCGGTTTGCTCATAAATTTCAATGTCGAACTGATTAAGGATGGGATTACTAGAGTCGTGAACAATCTTTAGCTTGGAGTTTCGCGCAAAGGCGCTAAGAAGAAAAAATCCAAAGGCGCATCCATATAACAGGCAGCCATGTTAGGAACGCGCGGCAAGCTGTTCATTCAGCAACTCCCAGACGCGTCGCACATGCTTCTCGGTGGTGCGGATGTTGCCGATGGAGAGACGCAGCACCAGTTGGTCATTCAACTTAGTGTGCGAAAGAAATGCTTCGCCGGTGCCGTTGACACCGTGCATGATCGCTTCGTTCAACGCATCCAACTGCCGCGTGCGTTCGTCATCATTTTCTCCATCAACTTGCGGGCAGGCACGAAAACAAACCAGCGCGAACGGCACCGGAGCCGACAACTCCCAGTCCGTTGAAGTCTCAACCCAGGACGCAAACAACCGGGCCAAACGGCAGTGCTCGCGGATGCGCGCGGCCAGCCCCTCGTGACCAAAGTAGCGAATGATCATCCATAGCTTCAGGGCCCGAAAACGCCGCCCCAGCTGAATCCCGTAATCCGATCCGCTGCGCACCTTTTCCTGCTCCGGCGTGCGCAGGTACTCCGGCACCAGGGAGAAAGCACGCCGCAAGAGATCCATGTGCCGGCAGTAAAGCACTGACAGATCGAATGGAGTGAACAACCATTTGTGCGGATTGACCACGAGTGAATCGGCGCGTTCGCAACCATCGAGGATATGTCGCAGTTCAGGCACCACCGCCGCCGAACCCGCATAGGCCGCATCAACGTGAAGCCACATCGTGTGCGGCTCGCAAATTTCGACAATAGCGCGCACCGGATCGATGCTGGACGTGGAGGTCGTCCCAACAGTCGCGACGACACAAAAAGGAATGAAGCCGTCCCGCTTGTCTTCGTCAATTGCTTCGGCCAGCGCCCTGGCGTCCATGCGAAACTCCGCGTCCGTCCGAATCTTCCGCAGGCTTCGCTGGCCCAGACCCAGCGTGATGATTGCTTTCTCTATAGACGAGTGGGCTTGCTCTGAAGCGTAAACCCGCAACAGCGGCAAGTCTGTTCGCCCGCTCATGCCTTCTTCACGAATGCGCAACTCGACGCCTTCGCGGGCTGCGGCAATTGCGTGCATGCTGGAGACGGACGCGGTGTCGTAAATGAATCCGGTCAAGCCGGCGTCAAGCCCCATCATCTGTCGCAGCCAGTCCAGCGCCACTTCTTCCAATTCCGTCGAGGCAGGCGAGGTGCGCCAGAGCATTCCCTTAACATCAAACGCCGCGCTCAGCATCTCGCCGAAGATGCCCGGCGCGGAAGTCGAAGTGGCAAAGTAAGCGAAGAACGACGGGTGTGACCAATGCGTTAGCGCCGGCATGATCAGACGATCGACATCCGCCAGGATCGCTTCCATAGCTTCGCCTTTTTGAGGTGGTGATGCGGGCAGTCCGGCTTTCAATTCCCCGGGTTCGATCTGCGCGAGCACGGGAAGCTTCTCGATGTTTTCAAAATAATTGCTGATCCAGTCGACGATCTGGTGACCATAGCGGCGAAACTCCTCGGCGCTCATGTCGCCCAGCGCAGTGACGTTGTTTACTTTGTTTTCCTTTTCAGACATGTCCTACGGAGGCACCGAGGCCAGTGTAAATCGTTAAAACGGTTTCTGGATTGGAGGTCGATTGACACCGGGCTAAAGCCGCGGTGTGAATGAGACCGCAAAGCAAACTAAGCCGCCAGCTCATCCAGCGGTGGAAAGTGATGCTGCTTCCTTCCCGGTGGGCCATCGAACTGTTTTGATGTCTTGTACAGCTCGAAGTGACCATCCGCGGCGGCAGGCGCGCAACGCGTGCGCAGCGCTTGCATCTCTGCGGAGCTCATCGGCACAAAGCCGCGCGCGATCTTCAGATTCTGTTTCAGGACCTTCATTGAATCGATGCCGCTAATTGTCGCCGCCACCGGCAGGCTCATCGCGTAGCGCAAAGCTTCCGTTGGAGTGACGACTCGCTTCTTGATGATCTCGCCCAGCCCGCACATGCTTTTCATTCCCAGCGGCGCAATCCCGCGCCGGTTCAACTCCGGCAGGACCTGCTGTTCGAAACTGCGAAAGGTTCCATCCAAAACATTCAGCGGCATCTGACAGGAATCGAAAGGGTAATTGTGCGCCAGCATCTTCAAGTGAATCGCCGGATCCTTATGACCGGTGAAACCAACGAAGCGCACTTTGCCTTCGCGTTTCGCCTGCTCCAGAGCTTCAATGGCGCCACCTTTCGCAAAATGCAAATCCGGATCGTTGTCATAGACCACTTCGTGAATTTGCCACAGGTCAAGGTAGTCCGTTTTCAGTCTGCGCAATGACTGGTGCAGCTGTCGCATCGCTGTCTTCCGATCGCGGCCATGCGAGCAGACCTTGGTCATCAGAAAGGCATTGGGGCGGCGACCTTCGAGGGCCTTGCCCATGATCTCTTCGCTCAGTCCATCATGGTACTCCCAGGCGTTGTCCATAAATGTTATGCCCGCATCGAAAGCGGCCTGGACGATCTTGATTGCTTCACGCTGTGACTTCACCAGTCCCAGGTTGTAGCCGCCGAGCGCCAGTGCGGACACTTCCGATCCGGTGCGTCCCAGCGGGCGGCGCGGTATCTCACCGCCAGTCTTTTCGTTCATGATTTTCCCCTTCGTGTTTGGAAGAATAGTAGGACCAGAGATTAATTCCGAGGGGGCACGTTATGCAAAGATAAATCTCGACACTGAGGGCCAAATCGTTATAATGCGCGGCGGTCGGCCGATTCTCTCCCAAAGTTTGCGTAATTCCAAGACTCGCCGCTATTATGCTGTCCGCTGAATCAAATCAGACAGCAGAGTTCGTGCTGAATCCAGGGGCTGGATTGTGACGCTTGCGGCTCCCCAAAACTATTCGTCCTTTGAGAGGTAACTATGAAACGCATTTTACTAAGCTTAGTTGTGATGGCCAGCTTGTTGGCCACTTTCGCCTGCGAGCGTCGAGGGGGTGTCGGCGGGGATAATAACACCGGCCCAATAAGGGTTGGTTACTATGGCGACCTTACCGGCCGCACTTCGAATTTTGGAGTGTCAACCAGGAACGGCGCGATGATGGCCGCGGACGAGATTAATAAGGCCGGCGGCATCAACGGCCGGCAGATTGAAATACTCTCGGAAGACGATGAAGGGCGACCGGAAAAAGCCGCGACCGTTGTTACCAAGCTAATCGATCAGGACAAAGTAATCGCGCTGGTTGGCGAGGTGGCGTCCGGAAACAGTCTCGCTGCGGCCCCCAAAGCGCAGGCGGGGCACGTGCCCATGATCTCGCCTTCTTCGACGAACCCGGCAGTGACGCAAGTAGGCGACTACATCTTTCGCGTGTGCTTTATCGATCCATTCCAGGGTGAAGTGATGGCGAAGTTTGCTGCCAACACTCTGCACGCGAAAACCGCGGCCATCATGCAGGATTTCAATGCGCCTTATAGTCGTGGCCTGACGGAATTCTTTGAATCCAGCTTCACTAAGCTGGGCGGAAAGATCTTAACCAAACAGTCTTATACGCAAGGCGATCGCGATTACAAAGGACAGTTAACCTCGATTCGCTCACTAAACCCGGACGTGATCTACGTGCCCGGTTACTATGGTGAGGTTGGAGTCATTGCCAAACAGGCGAAGCAACTCGGGATCAACCAACCACTGCTTGGCGGCGACGGCTGGGACGCACCGCAGCTCTGGGATCTGGGGGGCGACGCTCTAAATGGGGATTACATTTCCAATCACTATTCGGTCGAAGACCCATCACCGGCGATCCAGAAATTCGTGAACGATTTCAAGGGCCGCTATAACATCGCGCCGGATGCGTTGGCGGCGCTTGGCTACGACGCGATGCGGGTGCTTGCCGACGCCATCAAGCGTGGCGGCACTACGGATGGGCCGAAACTGCGTGACGCAATTGCCGCCACCAGGGACTTCGCCGGAGTAACCGGAGTGATCAGTATCAATGCTGAACGAAACGCCGTAAAGCCGGCGGTGGTTTTGAAACTTCAGGACCACAAGTACGTCTATCAGGAAACCATTAAGCCATAGCCTTCGGTAGCGAATGCACTCCTAAAGCGCCCGGACCTTTATGGATACTTTCGTGCAGCAGATCATTAATGGCCTGACGATCGGGGCGATCTATGCGCTGATCGCGCTGGGCTATACTATGGTCTATGGCATTTTGCGTCTGATCAACTTCGCGCACGGCGACGTTTACATGGTCGGCGCTTTCATCGGTTACTTCCTCCCTTTCCAATTGGGATATGCCGCGGGCCCCAGTCTGCTGGGACTGGGGATAGTCTTAATCGGCTCGATGATCGCGGCCGCGCTCGTGGGTATGGCCATCGAGCGCTTTGCCTATCGCCCCCTGCGAAAGTATGCCCGCATGACCACGCTGATCACGGCGATTGGCGTGTCGCTGTTGATTGAAAATCTTTTCGTGGCGAAACTGGGGGCCGCGCCGCGCGCTTTCCCGCAACTGCTTCGCGAGCAAAGTTACACCCTGTTCGGGAACGCGGCGATTTCGAAATCACAGATTCTGATCTTCGCCGTTTCCGTGGCCCTGATGCTGCTGCTTCAATGGAT
>JBDUCF010000259.1:0-4632 GCA_040003545.1 Pyrinomonadaceae bacterium
ACGACAAAGCGCGCCACAGTTTCGAGGAGCCGGCAGTCACCAGCATTGAACGCGCACGGTAGGCTGCGATTCTCGAGGTACAACGCGCCAACAGTGCGATGCCCATGTAGCATCGGCGCGCCCAGAACTGACCTGATATCGAGGCGCTGCACGCTGGCCTCTCGGCCGTAAGCAGAGTCGCTAACTGCATCTTCCAGCAATAGGGGCGAGCCGCGCGCAAAGATTTCGCGTAGCAGAGTGCGACTGACGTCGTATTCAGCCAGCGAAAGATTCGTCGTTTCAAAGTGGCGAGCCGCGACGACTTCAGCTTCGGTGGTTTCCGGCAGGTAATAAAGGATAAAGCCACGTTCTGCGCCGGTTGCGGTAATCAGTTGATCCAGCAACGTTTCGCAAAAGGCCTTCAGTGAGGGAGAAACCCTTTGTGTCAAAGCAGCCAGCACTCTGCCGAGTCGTGCATCGTCCAACTCAGCTTGCGCTGGAGCAATCTCCGATTTGATCTCTGCGAGGAAGTTGTTGCGCGTCATGCGCAGGAATAATTCTGAGCGCTCCTGGAGCTCTTTGATTTGACCGCTCAGTTGACGCAAGCGGCGATCTTCCGTATCGCTTTGCAGAAGTCGGACCGCGTCGGTGAGATCAACTAAGAATGCAGACTGCGTGCGTTCTTCGTGGTCCAACAGCTCAAGGCAAGCATCGGCGAGACTCTTGATGTGATCAATGGAGCTCTTCATGTCAGGGGATTCAGTCCAGATTGTAACCCCATAAGGTGCGATGACGAATGTAGATGTGCGTGGACTTGTCTTGCCCACCTGCGGCGATGCGCTTTCCGTCCGGCGCAAAGTCAACCGCCAATACAGGTGCGGTGTGCGTGCCCAGATGCGTTATCAAGCGCCGTCGCTCAACGTTCCACAACGAGATCGTCTGATCATCCGCGGCCGAAACAAGCTCGCTCCCGTCCGGCGAAAAATCAATTGCTTTAATGCGCGCGGTGTGGCGGCCGATAACCGCTAGCTGTCGCAACCCGTCTGTTTGCCAGAGCCGCAGCACGCCCTCGTCTTCTCCGGTGACAAAGTTGCGGCCGTCTGGCGAGAACTTAACGCATATCAACTGCAAGTCCTTCAACTGGATTTGCTCGACCGTACGCCAGGTCCTGTGTTCCGCACTATCTAAAACAGTGTAAGCTAACTTATTTCCGTCTGGCGAAAAGGCCAATCCGTAGATCTGGCCCACTGGCAGGGCATAGAAGTCGGCGACTAAACGGCCGGTAGCGCTGTCAGTGATGCCGGTTGAATGTGCGATCCAACGGCCATCAGCCGAAACGGCAACGCTGAAATCGGGAAAGCCCGCGCGGGGATGTGTAAACTCCCAAATGGGACGGCTTTGTTTCAGGTCCCATCGGATCATGTGTCCGTCTTGATCGCTGGATACCAGCCAGTCCCCCCCTGGCCCGAATGCCAGAGCCGTAACGCGCGTGTGATGGCCCAGCAGGGTTGATTCCTTGCGACTCTGGCTTGCGTTCCAAATGATAACTGATTTGTCTTCACTGGCTGACGCGAGCCGCCGGCCGTCCGGAGAAAAGGCGACAGCCCGCACGGAGCCACTGTGCTCGTTGAAGCTGGCTGTGACTTCACGCTCTTTAACGTCCCACAAAAGAATCGCGCCGTCGGTATAACTGGCCACCAGCCATCTTCCATCAGGAGAAAAAGCAAGGCCCCAAACTTCTGCGACATAAGGCAGCCGCAGTATTTTTGTTTGCGTCGCTGCATCCCACAATACGATGTCCTCAGAGCCTGTGGCCCAGAGCCGGCCATCGGGCGAAAAGATTGCAACCCGGCCGTGAAATTGGTGCCCGCGAGTTCGGAAAGTCACTTTCCGCTGTGCCAGATCCATTAAAGACACGTAGCCTGTTCCTTCGATAGTAAGGAAGCGCTTACCCGCTGCGTCAAGCGAACCGTAGTTGCCGACGCCGGGCATATCTTCTGACAGCTTACTCCCGGTCGGAACTTCCCAGGTCCAGCCGCCCGGCCCAATAAGACGCCCGCTATCCCGGGTAAAGACAAGCTGCCCAAACTTGAGACCGTAGGCGATCTCGCTTACCTTGCGCCAACCATCTACTGCCCAGAGAACCACGCGGCTATCGTTATCAGCCGAAGTAGAGACCAGCCACTTTCCATCCGGCGAGACAGTAACTGAACTGACGCCGCTCAAGTGCTCGCGCAGCACAGCGGTCTTCTGCAAAGTGACAGCATTCCAAATGATGACTGTTTGATCCTGGCTTGCGGTCGCAAACCATTTGCCGTCCGGCGAGTAATCCACCCAGTTGACCCAACCTTGATGTTCCGTCAGTGTGGCGATACGTTGGCGAGCGGGGAAGTCCCAGACAATCACCTTGCCATCCTCGCCACAGGAAACAAGGCGCTGACCGTCAGGCGAAAAAACCAGATGCCGCGCGGAAGCGGTATGACCATCACTCAGGCGCACGCTTTGCCACTGTTCGCCGGCAGAGAGATAGGCCGCGACTGTCGCGGTAATCAGTCCAAGTGACAGAACAAGAACCGCGGCGCGCAAAATACCGGATCGGGCACTCTTTCGCAGCAGCTCGCGCTCGCGTGCCCCACGCGGCAAATCCGAATAACGGCGAATAGACCACAGCTTCGTAAGTGGAAGGCGCGTGCGGTGATCTAAAGAATAGCTGACGAGGTATTGCCTGAAGTGTCGATTCGCGCGCTGGGTCGCATCCAGGACCTGGCCCGTAACTCGATTGATCTTATCGATCAGATATTCATGTATCAGCTCGTAACGCCACGGTTCTTCCTCCTGTAACTCGCGGACGAGGCGTGCCTCGGTAAAGAGCTTCAACAGGCGCGAAACAGTTTCTCCATGCCGCTGCGTACGTTTACAGATTTCGGCGATCGAGAGCGTAAGGCGCGTATTCTCTTCCGAGATCAAACTGCGCAACAGAAGGCGCGCGCTGTCGGCTTCGCCCGAAGCCTTGATCAGGTCCTCCAGAAAATCCTGCACCAGGGCTTCCTTGCCACCGGTGCGGCGATAGGCATCGAAAGTGAAGACATGTCGCGCCTGAAGTTGGGCGCCCACGATTTGCATCTCCGAAGGCGCGACTGCGTGGTTGACTGCAAGATCACGCGCGATTTGTCTATTGAGCCCGTACTCGAATGGGAAACCAGCGGCACTCGCGGACCGCTCGATGATTTCCGCCGCTACCTCCTCGTCAAAGTTATGCAGATGATAGAGCTTGTTACTTAGTAGCGGCTCGGGCACGCGGCCGGAAAAGGCAGAGTTGATGAGATAGAGAAAGTCACTGCGGAGCGAGAAGAGAAACTTCACCGGCAAGTCAGATCGTTCCTGGCACGCCGCCACGAAGTCAATAAAGGGCGCTCGTTGATCCGCGGTTTTGAAGTTGACGAAAAACTCTTCGAACTGGTCGCAGATTATAACCAGAGGGGCATCAAGCTTCCGGCTGGCGCGCCGCAGATAAACGACCGGACTCTCCCCTGCTTCGAAGTCCAGGCGGCTTCGTTTCCGGCACTCTTCCATGACCGCCACCAGCGGATCAGTGAACGAGCGGAAATACAATGGCACAAAGCCTTGTTCCCATAGCCTGGGAACAACGCCGGCGCGCAGCAGAGACGTCTTGCCGGATCCGGAATCACCAAAAAGCACACCGAAACGAAAAATCTGATGAGTAACCATGCCGTAGAGCGCACGCGTGTCGAGGTCCCGTCCGTAAAAATGCTCACGATCGGCCTCTTGAAATGGCAGCAAACCACGGAATGCGACATGTAGTGATTGAGCCGGTGGGGTTATCGAACGCGTTCGGCGGAGAAGAATCCAGGCCACCAGGCATAGCGACGCCAGCACAAACGGCGCGCCTGTCAGCCACACGACACCTTCACGCGGCATCCAAAGCACATTCGCGCAAGCCAATAAAATCAACACCCACCCGCTGTGCAGCAACCAGCGTCTATGGCGTTGCATGTAGGGCAAGCGCTTCGCGACGATTGCCCCTGGAGAGGATCGTGCCGCAGAGCGGAAGGTCTGATCTCGTTTTTCGCTCGCCTGTTCATGAGAATCTTCCCACCGTATTGCTCGCGCGCTGGGCAATCCAAGTTGATCTTCGACGTGTTTAAGATCCGCGATAACTTCATCTACCGATTGGTAACGCTCGTCACGACTCCTGGCAAGTGCCCGGCTGATCACTTTCGCCAGTCCAAGCGGTACATCGCTTCTGAGACTACTAAGCACGGGCGCTTGCCCATGCAGAATCCCGCGAAGCTCGCCTTCGATCGTGTCTTGCTGAAATGGCCGGTGACCCGCCAACATTTCAAATAGCACCACCCCAAAACTCCATAAGTCCGCACGCGCATCCGGCGCCAGCCCTTCGAGTAGCTCCGGCGCGAGGTAACCAATGGTGCCGCTGATTTCGGCGCAACTTGTCGAGGCTTGCTTCTTAACTCCGTCTGCCGCTAGATGACCGCCACCGTTCGCGGCTCGACGAGACAAGCCGAGGTCCAGCACCTTAACCAGGCCATCGGGGCGGAGCATTATGTTATCGGGCTTCAGATCGCAGTGGATGACGCCCTTCGCGTGCGCGGCCGCGAGCGCCGCCGCCACTTG
>JBDUCF010000260.1:0-4616 GCA_040003545.1 Pyrinomonadaceae bacterium
GCTCTCCTGAAAGAAAAGCAGCCAATCCAAAGAATCCAGTCGGCCGCGAAGACCTTCGTAGGCGTCTTCGTTTTTGCTTCCTTTATTGCTGCCCTTTGTTTCCTGGGAGTGCTCGCGTTTGGTGGTCGCATTAATTTTTGGCAGGCGTTCGCGGCAGTGCTGTATTCATACGTTCCGATTGCAATAATCACCAAGGTCGTGAGTTTGGTCATTCTCTACATCAAAGCCCCGGATGATATTCCCCCCATCCTGGGCCAGCAGACTCTGGTGCAGGACAATCTGGGTGTGCTCTTCGCGCCGGCAGATCATCCCACGCTCTTTGCACTCGCCTCCGCCTTCGGTGTTCTATCTTTTTATGGCCTGTGGTTAAAGGCCAAAGGGTTGGCCAATGCCGGTCAAAAGGTCAGCTCCGGCGCGGCGTGGGGAGTTTCGATAACTCTCTGGATTCTGGCGCTGATTGTGGGGACGATCATCGCTACGTTGTTCTCCAGCTTTATCTCGTAACACGAGGTACCCGCAAACTGCTAGTTTGCGTCGCTGCGGAAGCACAAAACAAAAGAGAGCTACGGCGGGGTGCTGTGGCTCTCTTTTTGATCGGGAAAGAATTGTTTAGAACCGGACGCAAACTGGCAGTTTACGTTACAAGGCTACTCGTATCTGAGCGATTCGATGGGGTCCAGGCGCGCGGCTTTCCACGCCGGCCACAGTCCGAAGATCATTCCAATCGCAACGCTGGCGACGAAGCCGCCGATAGGCGCCCACAGGGGTACGTAAGAGGGAAGGATAAGGCGCAGCAGGAAAGTCAGAAGCCATCCGATGGTAAGGCCGACGAGTCCGCCGAATCCGGTAAGCGTCGCCGCCTCGATCAAAAACTGCCACATGATATCGCTGCGGCGCGCGCCAATGGCCTTGCGCACTCCGATTTCACGAGTGCGCTCTGTAACGGACACGAGCATGATGTTCATTACGCCGATACCCCCAACCATCAACCCGACGGAAGAAATAACGACCATCGCGATCGCTACGCCGCTGAGGATCGAGCGAAAGTTGCTCAACAATAATTCAGCGGTTTCCAGGCCAAAGTTATCCGGCGAGCCGAAAGGCACCCGGCGGCGAACCCGCAAGAGATCCGTGATCTGGTCCTTGGCCTCATCCATCATGCCTTTGCGAGCCACCGCTAAAATTTCCACGTCGTCGGAGTTCGGCTTTAGTTTGCGAGCGACGTTGAATGGCATATAAATGACACTATTCTCGTGGTCGCTGTCGCCCCCCAGAAATTGTTCGCGCTTCTCTAATACACCGACGACGCGAAACTGGTTGCCGCCAATTCCTATATTCTGGTCAACCGGCGAGCCAGTGGGGAAAAAATCCTCGCCAATGGCTGAACCGATGACACAGACTTGTTCGTTGTTATCGTTCTCGAACTGCGAAAAGAAACGGCCCTCTTTAATGATATGCGTACCGGCGCGCTCAAAATCCGGCAAAGTGCCATTCAGTCCCACCGCATTGGACGTCTTGCCCCGGGTTGTAACCGTCAGTTTCTGGCCGAAAAAGTTATTGCTGATATCGAGAAAGGGGACTGATAATTCAACTGCCGGTAGTTGGGCCAGCGCCTGCGCATCATCGTAGGTCAAATTCTTGCGCATGCGTTCTTCCCGAGAGAGGCGCCCAATATGGATTCCCGGGTTGAACTTGCTGATGAAGATCGAGTTGGTGCCGTAGGATTCCAGCTCGCTCTTAACGGCGGTATCAACCCCGCTGATGATGGACGAGATCAGCATGACGGTGATCACTCCAATCATCACGCCGGTAACAGTCAGGAAAGAACGCAGCTTGTTGGCGCGCAGAGTGGAGAGCGCCATCTTCAGGTTTTCATAAACGTCGCTGCGAATGAGTTTCATTAATCCGCCCTCAATGCTTCAATCGGATCAAGCCGGGCCGCCTTCCAGGCCGGGAACACCCCGGCCGCGATGCCAATGCCACCTGAGACGAAAATTGTGATCAGAATCGCCACCACCGAGAGATACGTCGGGAAGAAAATCGCCGTCATGATACGGCCAATCACCCAGGCAATCATGACTCCAATACTGCCGCCAATCGCCGCCAGAGTCACCGCTTCAGTTAGAAACTGTTTCAGGATATCCATTTGGCGGGCGCCCAGAGACTTGCGAATGCCAATCTCCTTGGTACGTTCCGTCACCGATACCAGCATGATGTTCATAATGACGATACCGCCTACCAGCAACGCGATGGCCGGGACGGCAATAGCAACTATGAAGGTTGGTCCCAGCAGGCGGTCGCGAAATCCGGTAATCGCGTCCGGCGTGACGATGCCGAAGTTATCCTTGTCGGCTTGCTTCAGGTGACGGCGCGAGCGCAAGAGAAAACGCGCCTCCTCAACTGCGTCGTTGAAAACGTCATCAGTCTTCGACGTTGCTTCGAAATAGAGCAAACGGTTGCGCGTGAAGCCACCAAAGTTGGCGCCGTAGGTTTTTAGTGGCAGCGTTACAAAATTGTCCTGCGGCACGCCGAATATTGTGCCTTTCGCGATCGCGACGCCGATTACCCGGTAGGGCAACCCGGCCACATAGATCTCCTTGCCAATAGCGGTGTCGGAACCGGCGGGGAAGAGAGCCGTGGCCACATCCATGCCGATAAAGGCCACCCGCATTGCTGAGTCGTTTTCCGCGTCAGTCAAATAACGTCCATCCGAGACTTCGACATTGTCGATCTCGCTGGTGACCGGCATGGCGCCGTCAACCGGCACGTCCTGGACGATCTGCGTGTCGCGCTTGATCTCGGCACGTGACGCCCGCGCTTTGGCCCCTATCTTGTCAATCAAGGTCGAGCGCTCTTTCAAATATTCATAGTCCTCCAGCGTCAGCTCTTTGTTCCTTCGCTGCGCGGCCGCGATGGTATCCAGGTTCTTAAAGTCCTCGAAATTAAAACGCTGAATGGTGAACGACTTGGAGCCAATGCCGGCAATCTTCTCGTCGATGTATTTATTAAAGCCCTGGATAAGAGACACCACCACCACGAATGCGGTGACGCCAACAATCATCCCCAGAAGGGTCAGCGCAGAGCGAAGCTTATGCGCCCAGATGGCCCCGACGGCGACCCTTAAGATTTCTATAAGTTTCACGCGTACCTGTTATTACGTGCAAAACGACAATTGAGTTGCGTGTTGTCGTGGTACAAGCTCTGGCTTGCTGTCAGTCCCCCTAACCGGATTACGCTCGACGAGCCCGCGCAGCGGACGACAGAAGGTAGCCAGGCGCAAGCGCGGAGCGCGCAGCGCCGGGAAAGAACCGGAATAGGATCGTATGCTGATCGGGTTTTCGGCGCACGCTTCACAGGCCGAAGTCTCCCGACCCTACTCCCAACGCAGGGATTCAATCGGGTCGAGTCGCGCAGCTTTCCATGCAGGCCACAGGCCAAAGATGATTCCCACCGCAGCCGAGATGCCCACCCCCATTGCGATGGCCCATGGCGGTACGTAGGCCGGGAGCGGGGAGTACTTATTTATCAGGAGGCTGCCGGCCTCCCCGATTCCCAGCCCCAACAGGCCGCCAATAGCAGTCAGCCACACGGCTTCGATCAGAAATTGCGACAGAATATTGGAGCGCGTGGCTCCGACCGCCTTTCGCAAGCCAATCTCCTTCGTTCTTTCCGTGACCGAGACCAGCATGATATTCATTACGCCGATGCCGCCAATCAGCAGGGCGACGAAGGAAATAGCAGTCAGCACCAGCGCAGTGGCGCCGGTTAGCTGGTTATAAATATCCAACAACGCATCCTGAGAAGAAATGCCGAAATTGTTCGGCGCGCCCGTTGGCACCCGCCGGCGGCGTCGCAGGATGTCGGTCATTTCATCAATAGCCGACTTCACGTAAGCCCTGGATTTCGGCCGAACGATAATCACAAACACAACCTGCGGAAATGGTTCGTCGGGATAGAATTTATCGAAGGTAGTAATAGGAACGAAAATGGAGTTGTCGCGTGACTGGCCCAGAAAATTTCCCAGTGGCTCCATTATGCCGATTACCCGAAAGGGACGCCCTTTGATTTTCACATCCTTGCCGATAGGCTCTTCGAAGGGAAAAAGCGCGCGCACCAGGTCCTGGCCCAACACACAAACATTTGTGCGTTCCCGCATGTCCTGGTCTGAAATGAAGCGACCGTGCGCGACGTAGCTGGATTGGGTGAACTCGTAGTAAGGGGTGACTCCTATCAGAATCGGCGTGTCGGATTGTTTGTCGGTGTAGCGCACGGTCTCGGCAATCTTGCGATGGATCGGCGAGACGCTGAGCACCGAAGGAGCTTCTTCTCGAATCGCATCGGCATCGTCGAGCGTCAGGTCTTTGCGATGGAGTTCTTCAGGCCCGGGGTTGCGACCGAAGCTCGGGTCGAATTTTGTGGCCCAGATAGCATTGGAACCCAACGCTTCGATCTGATCCGCAAAAGCCTTATTCAGACCTTGAATGATCGAGACCATCAGGACCACGGTGATCACGCCGACACTGACACCGAGGATGGTTAGCGACGAACGCACTTTGTTCGAACGCAGCGTGTCGATCGCCATCCAGCCCGATTCTTTGACGTCTTCAAATCTCATA
>JBDUCF010000023.1:0-15656 GCA_040003545.1 Pyrinomonadaceae bacterium
CCGGCAATGACCAGCAGTATCAGCAAGTCAATAAGTGTCATGGGCTAAACCTCTCACCTTTGTATATTCGTTTAGCGAGCCTGCCAGCATGATCGCTCGTATTGCTACTTCTGATCTGCGGAACCTAGCGTCCCAGATCGTTACGAAACACCGCGCCGCCCTTCATCACAAACTGCACGCGTTCAAGCTCCGTGATATCCCGCAGAGGATCCCCAGCCACGGCAATGATGTCCGCATACCTACCCGGCTCAATCGCGCCCATGTCATTGGGCCTTTCCAGAAGATCGGCCGCCACAATAGTTGCTGATTGAATTGCCTGCATCGGCGTCATGCCATATCGCACCATGTACGTGAATTCTTTGGCTTGATTCTCGGTCCATGCATACCCGCCCACGTCCGTGCCATATGCGATTTTCACGCCTTTGCGCAAAGCGATAGGAAACGCTTTTGCCTCAACGTCGCGCATCCCGAGCCAGATTGGCGCGCCGGCTGCTGCCCGTCCTTCAGCGACGTAGACCCCAACGTATATGGTCGGACACCAATAGACCCCCTGCTTCACCATGCGATCCATCAGTTCCTCATCGAGGCCATAGCCATGTTCGATCGAATCAACGCCGGCTTTTAATGACGCATCGATTCCGTCACGACCCATCGCATGAGCGGCCACGCGGTGTCCCAGCCGGTGCGCTTCGCTGACCATGGCCTGCATCTCTTCGTCGGTGAAGTTCACCCAACTGCGCAGCGCGCCATCTTTCATGTAGTAACGACGGTCGGCGTAGAACTTGATCCAGTCGGCGCCGTACTTCACTTGCTCGCGTACCGCATGGCGAATATTGTCTGCGCCGTCGACGATCTGCACACCTTCCGGCATCTTCAGCTCCCAGGAGTAGCCCGACAAGGGATACATTCCGGTCGCAGAAAACGCGCGGGTGGAAACGAACAAGCGCGGTCCGGGAATGATGCCGCGATTGATTGCCTGCTTCACGTCCACGTCGGCATACATTGCGCCTTCCGTTTCCAGATCGCGTAGCGCAGTAAAGCCATTGGTCAGGGCCGTGCGCACGGCTACCGTGGCTCGAATCGTGCGATACGGAATAGATTCCTTTAGCAGTTGTTCATCGTAATCGGCCGCTGTGATGTCCCCTTGCAGAAGAATGTGGGTATGGCAGTCAGCCAGCCCGGGCAGGACGGTGGCGCCGGAGAGATCGATGATGCGAGTCCTGGCGCTAATTAGTCCGAGGGCCTGCGATAGCGGACCAACCGACTTGATGCGATCGCCTTCAATCAGAATTCCCTGGTTCTCCTCCACGCGCCCGCTGCGCACATTTATCAGCCTTCCAGCTTTGATTAGGATCTGCGGCGGAGTACTGGTTTTTGTTTGCCCAACAACGTAGTTCTGGCAGAGCGATAACGCGATGAAGAGTGGCAGCAGAACCTTTTTCATTATTGCTCCTTCCCGCGAGAATAACAGAATTGAACTAAACAGCCGGGGCAACCTCAATCACCGGAAAAGCTTCCCAACAGGCGCGAATGGCTGTATAATCCTTTACGTTAGATCGGTCGATGCCGGTCGCCCCGCTGGCAGAATCAGCGAACAGCTTCAACCCCCCTTCGTCCTCAGAAAACTTTCAAACAGGAGTTCAATTAATGCGTAAATTAATTCTTGCGTCCCTCGTAATTGCCGCAACCTTTGCCCTGGGCATGGCCCAGGAAAGCACCCCACCGCGATTGGACGAGCCACAGAATATGGGCGTTGCGCCTAAGGCGCCGAACGGCGTCGGCCGCGCTGACGTGCGGGTCTATGACGAGAACGGCAATCCTATCAGAAACGCGCTGGTCAAACTAGAATCATCTCGCTCAGACGGCTACTTCTGCGAGACAGACTGGGGACTGACGAACGATCACGGTGTCATCGTTTTGCCGCCCCTGCACATGGGCGAATTGAAATTCAGGGTAAAAGCGAAAGGATACCGCTCGATGGAGATGAACGTGCCGGCAAGCGCTTTGGCGAATCCGATACACGTCGGCCTGGCGCGGAAGAAGTAGATTCACTTCAGAATTCAAAACTAAGAAGGGAGCATGCTGAAACTGCATGCTCCCTTTTGCTTTTTCGAGATTAGCACCAGTTGCCACCGGGCCAGCCCGTGTTACAGCTACTCAATGCGTGGCGGCTTTTGGCTGCGAGGACACGGACACCATCGGTTGAACGGAATCGGCCGGCGCGAAATAGAGTATACGGTTGCAGTTGTCGCAAGTGATTACTTCTTCACCTCGACGCACCTGGGCCATTACCTGCGGCCGCAGGGCCATCAAGCACGCTGTGCACGCCCCGTTCCGAGCTTCGGCCATGGCCACGCCCCCGCGAATGCGCGCGCTAATTCGGTTGTAAAGTGCGCTCATCGATTTGGGCAGCGAACTGAGCACGCGCTCGCGTTCAGCGCGAAAAGCACCAACTTCATCAGCCTGGGTTCGTGTCTGCTCGTCAAAGGCTGTGAAACGTTCGGCCATTTCAGCTCCCAGCTTTTCCACTTCCGGCGCGCGTTCGTTAAGATCTTTCTCCGCCTGTTCGAGGATCTCCATTTGTTCCAGGACTTGCGTCTCCAACGTCGAGATTAGTTTCCGGGCCGCATCGGCTTCGCGAATCGCCGCGGTATACTCGTCCTGCTTCTTCGACGACATCAGATTACGATCGGCACGTTCGGCGCGCGTTCGTTGTTCCTGGATTTCCGTTTCCAGCCGGGCCCGCTCGTGCCGCGCCTGGTCGCGCCTGGATTCAAGGGCGCGAATTTCAAAGGCGCGCTGATCGAATTCCTTTTCGATCTCAGCGCGCCTCTCTGGTATTGCTTCTATTTCGGATTGTAGTCTGCGTATGGTTGTGTCGATGTTCTGTAAAGCGATTAACTGCGCTAATTCCGCTTTCACTCTTATCTACTCCTCAAGAGATCCGGTTTGTGAATGATGACTTTCATGGACCAATAATCACACATCCGGGCGCTGAGTGCAAGAAATTGGAGTTGCGGCCGCCGGTAATCGGACGCGTCTAAGCGCCCGTGACCTGGGAATTACTAAGGTTTACTTCAGATCGCCAAAGAGATGCTGCAACAAACCCGTGGCGGCAATCGCCGCGGTCTCCGCACGTAACGTCCGCCCACCCAGCGTTATAATCTGACATCCAGTTTCACGGGCTTGCTCAAGCTCGTCATCCGCCCAGCCACCTTCCGATCCGACCAGCGCCGTAATCGTCCCGGGCTTTGCTGGCCAGTGGCTAATGGTTTCCCAAAGCGGAGCTCCTCCTCTCTCGGAAAACATCATGCGTTGCTCGCTGATGCTTTCGTTGCTCCGCAGCCACAATGAAAACTCAATCGGCGCCGCAACCTGCGGCACAAACGCCCTGCCTGATTGTTTGGCGGCTTCCAGCGCGATTCGCTGCCAGCGCGTAACGCGCTTCCGGGCCTCAGCCGAATCGGGCAAGCGAACATCCGCGCGGGTTGTCTTGAGAGGAACTATTCGTGTGACGCCCAATTCAGTTGTTTTCTGCACCACCAGATCGAACTTCTCGCCTTTAAGCAGCGCGACAGCCAGCGTCAGTTTCAATGGTGATTCAGAAGAGCCAGGCTCAACCTCTTCAATCACGTTAAAGTGGGCAGACCCTCGTTCGACTTCCCCGACTACACAACGGTATTCCCTGCCCTGACCATCGAACACGAACACTTCATCGCCGCGACCCAAGCGCAGAACATCGAGCAGATGACGGGCTTCGTCCCCGGCAACAGTGCCCGATTCTCTGTTTGCAGCGAAGGCACTAGCCGGCGCGTAGAATCTTCGACGAGTCATCAAACAATAATTGCGGCCCATTCGCCGTCGGAAACAATCTCGTACGGGCTGGAAACGCCAAGCTCATTTAAGCTCGACTGAACTGAATCAATTTGCTCAAGCAGGATGCCGGAAAGAATTAGGCGGCCACAGGTTGCGCCCAGCAACGGCGAGAGAAGTGGCAGAATCACATCAGCTGTCAGATTCGCGCAGACACAATCGGCAGAGGCGCCACTCTCGTCAACGGTCCCCACTCGAAAACCAACGTTCCTCGAGACGTTGTTCATTTGGGCGTTGGCGCGCGCGATGGCAACAGCATCAGCGTCAGTATCGCATGCCTCGATCCGCGACTGCGGGAACAGTTTGGCGGCGGCAATTGCCAGAATACCCGTGCCCGTGCCCACATCAAGAAAACTGCCGCCCTTGAAATATTTTTCAATGGCGGCGAGACAGAGACGTGTTGTCTCGTGCGTCCCGGTACCAAAGGCCATGCCGGGCTCGATGTGAATGACAATCCGGCCTTCGGCATCTTTGATTTCACACCACGGCGGCGCGATTAGGAAACGCTCTCCGACTTCTACCGGCTGCCAGCCTTTTTTCCATTCGGCGAGCCAGTCCCGGTCGGCGAATTCACGGGTGCTGAACTCGATCACTAGAGACGAAGGCAAGTTATGGATTCGCAGTGCATCGACCAGCGTCTTGCGGATTTGGCGCTCATCAATCGCGTCGCTGAAATAGGCCGTAACCGCCGCGCGCGTTCCGTCGACTTCGCGCGTCTCAGTACCCAGCGCGCCAGCCTCCATCAACCCGTACGAGCAAGCCGCGCTCGCCTCAGAAGGAGCCAACGCTTCGACGGCAACCCATGTTCTGGCTGTGCCGGCTTCGAAATTCTTTGGCGCCGGGGCAAGCCCCTGCAAATCATCCAAACAATCACTCCCTCGGCTGCTGAAACTCTTCGACCAGAAAAATCCAGTCAATCTTTCCTTTTAGTCTCATACCGCCGGGTCGAACCAAATACAGATCCACAAGTTCGCCCTTCTTTAGTTCCTCGTCGAAATACTTCGCTACCTGCTTCTGCACCGGCAACCAATAATCTGCGGTATCGTCCTTAAACAGGAACTCCGTCTCGTAGAGATTCGCGTATCCAGAATTCCGGTAATAGAATTTGGCCCATAACTCTATGAACTTCTTTCGCTCAGTGCTCATTGGCCGCGACTCTGCTAAATACGTCAGCCGCACGACGGAAGGAAGTATCTTGCCGCGGAAAACAAACTGATTCGTGTCAGGGAAGCGTTTTAGATCTTCGCTGTCTTCCTGATCGTTGGTCTTTATCAACTCCTGCATAGTGCGGCGCTCGAAATCATTCCACGGAAAACCCTGCGCGAAGCCAACGGAGGACTTGCAGGCAACGAGAAACAAAAGGAGGCCGAACCAAACAATTCTCTGTCCCATGATAGCTACTCCTTCCGAGTCCGAGGTAGGACATTCGCCACCGGTATCATGTAACCCAAACTGTTAGCTTGCGCCCTTAATAACAGATGGCGCTGCACTAAGAGCTTCACCTTCCATGAATGCCGAGGTCGTCCAGCAAATGCTCTTTGTTGCGCCACTCTTCCTCTACTTTTACGAACAGTTCCAGATGACAGCGATGATCCAGGAGTTTCTCGATGTCCTGCCTGGCGCGGGTGCCGACTTGTTTCAGACGCTCCCCGCCATGTCCGACAACTATCTTTTTCTGCGAGGCCCGCTCAACAAAAATAGTGCAGTAGATTCGCGTGAAATCGGCGCGCACCTCTTCGAACCGTTCCGTCACTACCGCGGTGACGTAGGGAATCTCTTCTCCGGTTGTCTCCAGGATTTTTTCCCGCACAATCTCCGCGGCCAGCGCGCGAACGGATTGGTCAGTCAGATCATCTGCGGCAAAGATTGGCTGGCCCCGCGGCAAGTACTTGATGATCTCCGCCAACAGCACGTCGATCATATCGCCTTTCAGGGCCGAAAGCGGAATGACGGCCTGCCAATCGTATTCCTGACCATACCACTCCATCAACGGCAGGAGTTTTGATTTGTCCGGCAGTTTGTCGGTTTTGTTAAGCAGCAGCAGCGCGGGCTTTTCTGATTCCTTGACCAGATCGAGCACGAACCGATCGCCGTTGCCGGTTGAAGCCGAAGCGTCGCGAATCAGGCAAACGAGGTCGACGCCCTCCAGCGCGTCGTGCACCGCGGCCATCATGCGACGATTCAGGGCGTAGCCGGGTTTGTGCACACCGGGAGTATCAACCAGGACAATTTGGCCCTCGGGTCGCGTAATGATTCCCTGAATTTTGAATCGAGTGGTTTGCGGTTTATTGGAAACGGCGGCGATCTTCTCGCCGACCAGACGATTTAGCAGCGTTGACTTGCCGGCGTTGGGACGGCCGATGAGGGCGACATGACCGGCGCGAAAGTCTGCCGCACGTTCAGTCTTGGGTTGTATCGACATCAGACGAGAGGCGATCTTTCCGGCAGGCCTATACTCAGTTAACCGTGATGAGCCCTGGTCGCCAGCTCGCCGTTCAGTTTCAGGATCTCTACCGTCATGTCCGCGGCAGCGTACATGTCTTTAACGTCCAGCCATTCCTTGACGGTATGAATCGCGCGCATGCCGGTGCCGAGATTGGCACACTCGATTCCTCTGCGGTTGAACACGTTCGCATCACAGCCGCCGCCCGAAGCCATCGTCTTAACGTCCAGCCCCATGCGCGCAGCTGCCTTAAGGACGAGCTGAACGACGTGTGAACTGTCGGGTACGTCCATCGAGGAATAGTCGCGCTCAACCAATGCTTCCACCGTCGCCTTCGTCGTTTTGCCGGCCACGGTCACTTCATATTTGGCGGCCGCGTCCTCCAAACATTTGGTCATGTGCTTTGTCTGCGCTTCAAGCTTTTCCTCTTTATGCGAACGCGCTTCGCCTTTCATGACTACCAGGTTCGGGATGATGTTGGTGGCCATGCCGCCTTCGATCTGGCCGATGTTGGCCGTGGTCTCTTCATCGATGCGGCCTAGCTTCATGGCCGCGATGCCTTCTGAGGCAATCCTGATTGCGGAGATTCCTTCTTCCGGCGCGACACCTGCGTGCGACTCCAACCCATGGACTCGAAACTCCATGTGGTTTGACGAGGGACCCTTGGTGAATAAGAAGCCAGGATCGTCGGAATCGAAAACAATTCCGTACTTTGATTTCAATTTCGACACGTCAACATGTTTTGCCCCTAACAGCCCGACCTCTTCGCATATGGAGAAGACCGCTTCTATGGGCGTGTGGGGAATGTTCTGTTCCTGCAGGCAGCGAATGGTTTCGATAATCACGGCACAGCAGCTCTTGTCGTCACCGCCGAGAACGGTCGTGCCATCGGTGCGAATGATGTCGCCTTCGACGATGGGCTTCACGCCTTCGCCGGGCACGACGGTGTCCATATGGGCGCTCATCATGATGGGCTCAGCGCCGGTAATGGTTCCCTTGAAGCGCGCGATGACGTTGCCCGAATTGCCACCGACCTTTTCGCCGGCGTCGTCAATTTCGACTTGCGCGCCCATGCCCTCGCAATACTTTTTGATTCGCTCGGCCACATCGCGCTCTTTGCGCGAATGGCTGTCAATCTGTACCAACTCGAGGAGCAGGTTCTTAATACGCTCTTTATTAATCATCATTCCTCCACCAGGATCTGGTCTCAAGCTTAAGGTTCAAGCTCGTTTTGCGAAATCCTACTACACGCTGAATGAAAAGCAAGGGGGAAGGCCCGGCGCCGCCTTCGGTCTCTAATACCCTTTGCGCTTCCTTGATCCCTAATCCTTCATCCTTGTCTTTCGACGCGCCACTCTGCCCCACGCCGATTAATCGTATCGAGCGCAAGCTGCAGCTCGTTGCGCTTCGCATCGAGCGTCGATTCGTCAACCTCAGGTGTGACATGGATCGGCGGTGCAATCACCACCAGGGCTCGGGTGAAAGGCTTAGGTACCTGGGCCTGATCCCAACTCTTCTTGATACACCAGAAACGTGCGGGCGAAATTGTGAAGGGCAGAATTGGATTGCCTGTCTTTTTGGCCAGCAGCACGGCGCCCATTTTTGCCTCATATCGTGGGCCTCTTGGGCCATCGATAGTGAATGCCGCCGGATAACCCAGGCCCAACAGCCGGACCATCTCGGCAAGGGCTGTCGTTCCACCACGGGTACTCGATCCACGCGCGGCCCCGGCGCCAAATCTCTGGATGAATCTGGCGATGTATTCACCGTCGAAACTCTGCGACGTCATCACTACGATGCCGCGCTTCTGCCAGAAATAGATCGAAAGAAATACGCAATTATGCCAGAACGTATAGATTGGTTGACGCTCGTCCAGCCTCGCCGCTTCCCAGTTTTCCCAGCCCTCAACTTCATACCGAATCGTGCTGCCGATCAATCTGATAATGGTGTAAAACGCGATGTCGGCGATCCTAATCAAGAGTCTTTTCTTGAAAGGATAGGAGGACAGGTCGGCAAAGTTGAAGGCGCGCGCAATGGCTTCCTCGTCGGTAAACTCTTCTTTGAACTGTTCGGGGGCGGAAGCTTGCATTAGTTTAGGTTTGGCGTAGCGCCAGTATAGCCGGATCGTCTGGCTGCATTGAAGAGATGCGGGCGGTGCTCATGCCTCCTGCCGATTAATAAATCTCCGGCTCGCCCGGCGGTCGCGTCTTCCAGCGCTTATGAATCCAAAGCCATTGTTCCGGGTACAGGCGAATCATGCGCTCCATCGCGGCGGCGAAGTTAGCCGTGTTGATTTCAACGTCGCGTTGATGATCTCCGGTGCGCACAAGCTCAACCGCCGGATCACCATGAAAAAAATATTTCCCCCGTTTCGCGTTCCATACTGCGCAGGTGGGAATGACCACTGCATCGGTTTTTAACGCCAGCGTGGCAATGCCTGCGTTTGTGCAAGCGAGCCGCCCAAAGAATGGCACGAACACTCCTTCATACGGTTGCGTGTTCAGATCGGAGAGAATGCCAAGGGTGCCCGAACTTCGCAAAACCCGCAGGGCCTGTCTCGCCGCGGCTTTCTTGTCAATTGCGATGTTGCCAAAACGGGTCCGAACCTTCTCTACCATTTCCTCGATGCGGGGATTATCAATCGGACGCACCAAAAAGCTGAGCGGGTATTCCAGTGCGGACCAGCCAAAGCTGAGGACCTCCCAGTTCCCCAGATGCCCGGTCAGGAAAATAACTCCGCGCTTGTTCTTTTCGGCCTCGCGCAGGTGGGCCAGGCCTACCTGATCGTATTCGATCATCTGGCGCAAGCGCTCGCGCGAGAGTCGGGGAAACTGGCTGAACTCCGCGAGCAGCCGGCCCAAACTGTCAAAACATCCACGCAGCAAACGCTGCCTATCCCGCTCGGCCATTTCCGGAAAAGCAAGCTCAAGATTGCGCTGGCCCGTGCGGCGCAGCTTGAGGGGCAACCAGTATGCAATGCGCCCCATCGCGCGGCCAAAACCGATGGTCATTGATCGCGGCAGAAGTCCGAGGAAGCCGAGGATCAAACGCGCCAGTATGTATTCGAGATTAAGCAGCAGCTTTCGCTTGGGCATCAGGATTCACCAAAGAGCGCGTAGTGTAACGCAAAGAACTCGAGAGTCGCGAACCAGGCCCGCATGCAGGAAGAGTTACCATTTTCCGGCTTCTGTATTAGACTCTCGCTGCATAACCGCCCTCGGTCCGGGCCGGCTATTGAATCTTCGGCTGGGGTCGTAGCCGGGATGAGGCCTCATGGCAGGAAAACTACAAACACTCTATCAATTCAGTCGCTTCGCGACCCTGGGCATTCCGCCCGATGCGGTCTGCTCGGTCGATGTCACCAATGAATGCAACCTGCGTTGTCATCACTGTTATTTTTTTGAGCACGAACAACCGGAGAACCTCGCGGTAATACGTTGGCGCGAGTTCTTTGAAAAGTTGAAGTCGGAAGGCTTCCCTTTTTTCTCCTGCACCTGGGTGGGCGGCGAGCCGCTAATGCGACAAGAAGTGATCGAGATGGGCTCGCAATATTTCCGTCATAACATGGTCGTCACTAACGGCACTATCCGAATACCTGATTGGACCCACGTGCATTTCAAGGTTTCGGTCGATGGCAAGGAAGAACGCCACGATCGACTGCGCGGCGCCAAAACTTATCAAAGGATTAAGCGCACGATCCAGGATGCTGGATCGCGGGGGCTCCGTGTGGGAATCGCGTCTGTCCTCACGCGGGAGAACGAAAGCGAACTGGAAGACTTCGTCGAAGAGTGGAAGGATGAACCCATCACCAGGGGCATCGTATTTGATTTCTATACCTATATGAACGGGCAGCCAGAGGCGGACAAACTTTGGCTCAATTATGAAGAGCGGGACCGCGTGATCGATCGCATCCTGGCGATCAAGGAGAAGTATCCTAATCTGATCGAAATGCCGGCCCATGGGCTGGAACTTCTCAGGTCGGGGAATTGTCGGAAGGTCACAGATAACTGCCTGGCGGCTACCAGGATGGCCTCGTGGGATGTCAGCGGTAATCGAAAAGAGAAATGCATTCTGGGACCAAAGGCCGATTGCGATCGCTGCGGCTGCGGCGTGCCTTTCTGGTTGCAGTCTGTGGAAGATCTGGATCCCGAGACGATCGGCAGGATGTTCGGTCCTGGCGCAGCAAAATACGCCCGGTATCTCGGTCCTCTTCGCTACCTTAATCTGCGACGATCACAGCCCAATCAACACACCACGCCCGTTCTGCATCAGATTTCGCCGCATTGAAGATATTCCGAACGCTGCGCGGGGCGCTATCGTATAGCTCAAGGTGGGAGTCGTTCTCTTCCCGTCTCGCCAGCTCTTCCCTCGGACATTGCGCGGTAATGACCAGAGCATGACCACAAGACGCCGAATTCTGATCGTGGATAACAGCGCTGAGCTTCGTGCCAGCCTGCCGGCAGATTTGGGCGCTTTGGGCCACGAAGTGATCGCGACGGCGGATCGCGCGGAAGCGCTTTCGCGTCCCGACCTGGACCAGTTCGATATAATTATCAGTGACCTGATCGAAGACGAATCGTCCGCGAATGACAGCGGCGCTTCGAAACGCCTTTTTGTCGCCGCTGCGGGTTCCATCCCTAAATCGCCCGGACCTCATATCGTAAAGGCTTTCAAGATCGCGGCCGTGAAATCGACGGAAGCCGACTATGACGCCGCCGAGGTGCGCGACATCGTTGAAAAAGTTCTTGCCTACAAACTTTGTTGCGTCGACGAGCCGAACCTGCTGTCGCAGATTCACGAGAAGATCGACCTCGAGCTGCCCAGCGATCTCTCGTTGATGAATGGGGTGCTGCAATACTTGATCGAGCGCGTATCCCGCATGGGACTGATTCAACCGGAGAAGTCTAATCTCTTCGTTGCACTCGACGAGGCTTTTGTGAATGGGGTCACGCACGGAAACAAGAATAATCCCGGCAAGCTGCTGCGCATTACTGCCGAGTTATCGCCGACCGAAGCCGTATTCACGGTCGAGGATGAAGGCGAAGGTTTTGATCTGCAGCAGATTCCCGATCCTCGCGATCCCGCCAACCTGTTCAAGACCTCGGGCCGGGGCGTCCTGCTTATCTACAACATCATGGACGAAGTTGAGTACAATGCGCAGGGCAATCTCCTGAAGATGGTGAAACGTCCGGAAGAAGTCGTCAGCTAAACTGAGCGGAAGTAAGTAACTCCCCGAACCGATGAATACGCCGGCAGCCGTTGAACTGGCTGCGACAGATCATAGGCCACCTGCAGGGGCACGGCATGCCGTGCCCTTAACGTTTCGCGTGGCCTGGCCCTACTGGCTGCCTCCCGCTCTGGTCGCGCTGGGACTAACGTTTCTTTTCCTTAATCCCTTTATCGGTGACTGGGACGGCCTTGATTACACGGTGCTTTCGGTGCGCGGTTATCCCTCTTCGATGGGCCTGGGCCGCGCGCTTTTCATTTTCTTCAATCACGCGCTTTACCTAATCGCTCACGCGATCTTCGGCGTGCCGGCGTCGAGTGCCTATCTGATCTTCAAGTACACGGTTGTCGTTGCCAGCCCATTAGCGGTCATTGCGTGCTGGACGCTGGCGCGCGATCTTACTAAGTCTGTTCAATCCGCGACTGTGGCGGCGTTGCTGGTTGCCGTCTCGCCTGTCTTCGTCCTCTACAGCGGGCAGGTGATGACGGATGTGCCTTCAGTACTTTTGCTGGCGATTGCCTTGACTGTTTATTTGCGTGGGACTCAGCGGCGGAATACGTGGTTAATGTTCGCTGGTGCGGCCCTGTTAGGCGCGGGCGTAAATGTACGAGAGACGGCGGCGTTCTATGCTCCCTGGCTGGTAATCGCACCCCTCGTATGCGGTTGGAAAATTAGACGACGTGAAATTGCACTTGTCGGAATGGTCATCGTCGTCTTTCTGGTGGTTGCTCTGGCAGCGTTTGCCGCCTGGCTGATCTTAGATCCTGCTTATCGTCTCGCGTGGCATACCTGGCTTCTCTCTATGCACGATGAAGCCGCACTACATCCGGTTACGCTCCGCAATGTCCTGCCGTTTCTGGTCTATTTTTTCCTGACGGCTCCTTTGGTTTTTGTGGCCCTGCCGGTTGCGGCCTGGAAAGAATGGCGGGCGCGCGGCCTTTCACCGTTGCTGGCGTGCGCCGCTGTCGGGTTGCTGTCTAACTTTTTGCTTTTTTTTAACTACAGCACTGCGGTTAACTGGCGTTATTTCCTGACTGGATTGCCGGCGCTGGCGCCTCTTGTCGGGGCACATTTCGTTCGTTCCGAAACTCAGCGCCTGGGGAGTTTGCGCCGAGGATTCACCAGTGCGATTCTTGGCTCGCTCTTGATTCCTGCTTTAATGGGAATCCTCATTCAGCCGAAGAGCAGTGATTACTTTAACAAGCTGGCGCTCGCGAAAGAATACGAGACGCGACTGAGGATGCTGCCGCGTGATGCGGTGGTGATGGCCGGCTCGCAAACAGTTGCGGTCACCTATTGGCACGGCATAGGCGCCGGCGATTGGGAAGCTATCGGCATCGGCGGCGGCTGGCCCGGGGAACAGCTGTCAGCCGTGATCGGGGATTACCTGAAGGGCGGCCGGCGCGTTTTTCTTGATGCCGACCCGCGCTGGTGGCAGCCGTGCGGGTGGCGCCTGCAGGAACTTCCCGAGCTGATGAAACTCGGGTCCCGCTTTCATTTTCAAAGAGTCTCGGAAACAATTTTCGAAATCAAAGACCCAAATGACGTGACCGCCCGTGATAAGCCGGCACTCGAACAACTGCTGCCTGTGAACCGGCCCGAAGATGTGAAGCGCTGTTTCAATGTCAAGACGGAATGAGTGGGCGTTTAAAGCACCGACTTAATCGGGCTTTTAGTAGATTGAAAAAGACCCAACTAAAGTTGGTACTCTAAACGCCCACTCAAACTTTAACCGAAGACGGAACCGAGACCTGTGCCTTACGAGCTTTTTCTTGCGCTTAAATATTTGCGCACCCGGCGCCGGCGGGGATTTGCGCGAGCAACGGCGCTGGCGGCTATCTCAGGAATAGCTTTCGGAGTTGCGGCGCTGATCGCAACGACGGCAATCGCGAACGGCTTTCGCGACGAGATGCGCGACAAAATTCTGCGCGGTACCGCGCATGTCACCTTAATGCGCTCCGATGGCGCGCCTATTGCAAACTACCGGGCAGTCGTTTCGCGGCTGCAATCAATCAATGGCATCACGGCGGTATCTCCCACAACCTACAATGGCGCACTGCTCAGCGGCCCGCAGGGATCTGCTTATGCAGTTTTGCGCGGAGTTGACACCACATTGCCCCAGTCGATATCCGAGATTCGCGCTACAGTTATTGATGGTTCAGTGACCTCGCTGGCAGAGACTTCGATTGTCGACAATACCAAGCCAACTCCGGTGGCCCCGCAGAAAGTAGAGCAACCAACAGGTGCGGCCAGTGAACCAAACATAATTATTGGAGTGGAATTGGCCGCGCGCACCGGGCTGGCTGTCGGTCAGGAGGGCGTTATTATTTCCGGCGATGCAAAGTCGCTCTCGATGGGGGGGACGCCCCGGGAGCAACGCGTGCGGGTCACCGGATTATTTCGCTCAGGACTCTACGACTACGACTCTTCCTGGGTTTATCTTTCGCTCGATGAAGCTGCGCATCTTTCCGGCATGCCTCATTCAGCGTCGGTCATCAGCATTCAGGTCGCAGATATCTACAACACCCCGCAGGTGACGTCGGGCGTTCGCGAGTTGATGGGGCACGAATACACGACAATTGACTGGCAGGAAGCCAACCGCTCGTTGTTTGCGGCGCTGGCGCTCGAACGTCGCATGGTATTGCTAATCATCTCCCTGGTAACGCTGATCGCGGCGCTGAATATCACGACGACACTGGTGCTACTGGTCGTTGAAAAGCGTTCCGACATAGCAATCCTGACCGCAATGGGCGCTCGGCGCGGCAGCGTGATGGCCGTGTTCATGATCGAAGGGGCGATAGTCGGAGTGCTGGGCGCTTTGGCGGGAGCATTGCTCGGAATCGTCGCTTGCGCGCTGGGCAATCACTATCATCTGGTTAGCCTGCCGGGGGAAGTTTATTCGCTCAGTAACATTCCTTTTCATTTGCGTGGAATTGACGTTGCGCTGTCCACTGCCATTGCGTTTGTCCTGAGTCTAATCGCTACTATTTACCCGGCGCGCGCGGCCGCGAGTCTTCGCCCTGTCGAAGCATTGCGCGAAAGCTAATCATCGAGGTCCCGAGTTCAATGACTCAAGGAAATCAAGTTCTGATATCTGAAGAGCGGGCGCAGATAGTGAAGCAATCCGCAGACCTGGGGCCCTCGAGTTTGGACTTGCCTCTTAGGTTGGATGAACACCTTGGATTGAAGGCGGCCGGGCTTTTCAAATCATTCACCTCACCAACCGGAAAACCAATCGAAGTCCTGCGCGGAGTATCTTTTTCAGTTGCACCTGGCGAAGCCGTTGCTATTCGCGGCGCCTCTGGGGCCGGCAAATCAACGCTACTACATCTGTTGGGTGGCCTCGAAAAGGCAGACGAGGGAAACATCCAGTTGGGAACTTTTGATGTGACGGGAACTTCGTCCGGATCTCTCGCTCAATTTCGCAACAACGAGGTCGGCTTTGTTTTTCAGTTTCATCATCTGCTTCCTGATCTGACGGCCGCCGAAAACGTCGCCCTGCCACTGCTGATCAGCCGCACTTCAAAACGGGAAGGCCTTGAGCGAGCCGTTTTCCTCCTGGAAGATTTGGGATTGCGCGAGCGTGCCCACCATCCGATTCGGCATCTTTCAGGCGGCGAGCAGCAGCGGGTAGCCATAGCTCGTGCTCTGGTGAAGGAGCCGAGATTGGTGCTCGCCGACGAACCCACCGGCAATCTGGATACCGGGACCGGAGACGAAATCGCGGCGTCCTTGCTTGCCTATTCCCGGTCGCGCCGGGCCTCGCTCGTTATTGCCACCCATAACGAAAGATTGGCTCGCCTCTGCGATCGCACGCTCGTGCTGGCAGAGGGCAAACTAACCAGGGCAGGGTGCGGCGAGGGTAACCGCGCAGATTGAGGTTCCCAGCCTGTCAGGATTACAGGCTTTCGGCCTTTACATGGTTAGGCTATAATGCCCCGCAGGAAGTTGGCCGGGCGACTCTCCTGCGCTGGCCCGGCATCATAGACAGCTAACGAAAACTTAAAATGTTCGAACGCTACACTGAAAAAGCGCGACGGGTAATATTCTTCGCTCGATACGAAGCGTCGCAGTTCGGGGCTCCGGCAATTGAGCCCGAACACCTGCTGCTGG
>JBDUCF010000261.1:0-4594 GCA_040003545.1 Pyrinomonadaceae bacterium
TTTATCGTGATTGTCTTGCTGACGCGCTATGTTTCGTTGGGCTCCATTGTGGCCGCGGCGATGATTCCGGTTTTTGTTTGGCTACAGAGTGTTGTCATTTGGGCAGTTTCAAATCCAGCTCCGCTGATGACAGCCGCAATTGGCGGGGCGGTGCTAATCATCTTTGCGCACCGTGCGAACATTCAGCGTTTGATTCAGGGAACTGAAAGCAAGTTCAGATGAAGCGCATCGCCATCATTGGTGGAGGGAGCTGGGGAACTGGGCTCGGTATCATAGCCGGGCACGCCGAACATCAGGTGCGTCTTTGGTCGCGTAACGCAGATGTGGTTGAGTCGATCAATTTACGGCACGAGAATGAAATCTATCTTGCAACGCATCAGATTCCCGAGAGTGTAGTGGCCACCCGCGAACTGACTGAGGCGTTGCATGGTGCGGAGTTAGTTATCCTGGCATCGCCATCGCATGCGACCCGCGAGCTCCTGAGCAGAATGTTACCCGACCTCACGCGGGCCATGATCTTCGTCAGCGCCAGCAAGGGCATTGAGAATGAAACCGGCAAGCGTATTTCGCAGATAGTCGCCGAAGAGATTGGTAGCAGATTTGCGCCGCGCTTCGTCTGTTTGTCTGGGCCCTCTTTTGCCAGGGAGGTAGCAGCGGGACATCCAACCGCGATCGTAGCGGCCAGCCTGAGCGAGAAAGACAGCAGCGTCGTGCAGCGAGAGTTAAGTTTCGCCAATCTGCGCATTTATCGAAGCCCCGATGTGGTAGGCACGGAAATCGGGGGCTCGGTAAAGAACGTGATGGCCATCGCCGCGGGGATGGTGGTCGGCCTGGGCTTCGGCAGCAACAGCGTCGCGGCCTTGATCACTCGCGGACTGGCGGAAGTGGCTCGCTTCGCGACCAACCAGGGCGCCAGGATGGAGACGTTGATGGGTTTGGCCGGCCTCGGCGATTTGGTGTTGACCTGTACGGGCAGTCTGTCGCGCAACCGCTTTGTCGGGCAGGAGTTGGGAAAGGGGCGCACCCTGGACGCGATTCTTGCGGAAATGCGGGAGGTGGCTGAAGGAGTGCGGACCACACGAGCAGTGAAGCAACTCAGTGAGCGGCTGGGGATCGAGATGCCGGTTACGAACGAGGTTAACAACGTGCTGTACGAAGGAAAGAGCCCGGCCGACGCGGCGCGCGAATTGATGGCGCGGCCGTTGCGCGGTGAGTTTGGCTAAACTGAATTTGAGAGTACGGGCGAGGGCGTCTCGACTTTTAGTGCTGAACGCTTTACTTTGGAAGATTCTAAAATTCGAAATCTGAGATGATGCTTCCTGATGCCCGCCGCTAACGACGAAAAAGTTCTGGCTACTAATCGCGGGGCATTTCATGAATATCATATTGCAACGACTTATGAGGCCGGAGTGGCGCTAACGGGCACGGAGGTAAAAAGCGTCATGGCCGGCCGCGTGCAGCTCAAGGAATCGTATGTGGCAGTACGTGACGGAGAGGCCTGGTTATTCAATGCGCACATTTCACCCTATTCGCATGGCAACCGGGCAAATCACGATCCGCTCAGAACGCGCAAGCTGCTATTACATCGCAGGGAGATTGACAAGCTGGAGCAGGCCGCTGCAATTCAGGGAATGACTCTGGTGATTACCCGGGCTTACCTGAAGGGCGGCCGGGTGAAGCTCGAGGTCGGAGTGGCAAAGGGAAAGAAACTCTACGATAAGCGCGAGACTGAAATGCGGCGCACCGTCGATCGGGAAACACGTGCGCAATTGAAAGAACGGCAAAGATAGCAAAAGGAGACGACTAAGAATGGAAGTTCAGGGAAGTTCGGCATCCTTCACGCAAGCCGACGTTCAGGCTTTGGTGATTCCGGTGTTTCAGGGAGAGAAAGTTGAAGATGGGTTATTGAAAGAGCTGGATAAAGCCGCTGGTGGCCTGGTGAGTGCGGTGCTGGAATCTGAAGAGCTAAAGGGAAAGGAGGGCGAGACCGCATATCTTCATCTTTCAGATAACAACGGGCTGAAAGCGCGGCGCTTGTTGCTGGTGGGAGTTGGTCAGCGCGAAGATTACGGAGCAGCGTCACTCTCGCAAATGGCAGGAACCGCAATTCGCTTTCTTAGAGGGAAGAGCGTTAAGACTATCGCCATAGTGCCCCGCGCCGAGGCCGACTCTGGTAGAGTCGCCAGCACCGTTGTCGAAGGCGCTTTCATAGGACTTTTCGAACCCGATAAGTATCGCACCGAGGACAAAGAGAAACGCGAGATTGAACGATTGGTCGTCGTGGTTGAGGGTGAGGACGACAACGCTTTGAACCGGGGCGTCGAACGCGGACGCATTGTTGGTGAAGCCGTTAACTTGACCCGGGATATGGCAAATGAGCCGGGCGGGCATCTGACGCCATCTGTTATGGCGGAGCGCGCTCGAGAAATGGCCAACGAGTTTGGGCTTAGTGTTGACGTTCTTGATGAAGCGCGCATGACTCAGGAAGGTATGGGAGCGTTGTTAAGCGTCTCTCGCGGATCAGATGAGCCCGCAAAGCTGATTGTGCTGAAATACACTCCACCATACCCGGCTGAGCCCCCGGAGACTGACTTACTGGCGCTCGTAGGCAAGGGAATTACGTTTGATTCGGGCGGCATCTCGCTGAAGCCTGGCGAGAACATGGAGCTGATGAAATACGACATGACGGGTGGGGCCACTGTTATCGGTGCAATGCGAGCTATCGCCCAGTTGAAACCTCCACTGTCAGTGCTGGGGATCGCGGCGTGCTCAGAAAATCTTCCCTCCGGCAAAGCGACCAAGCCCGGTGATGTGGTGACAGCGATGACCGGAAAGACTATCGAAGTAATCAATACCGACGCCGAGGGACGGCTGGTTCTAGCCGACGCAATTTCCTATGCCAAGACACTTGGCGCCACGCGAATCGTCGATATGGCAACGCTCACCGGCGCGGTCTCAATTGCACTTGGCGACGTCAACGTCGGAATCCTGGGAACTGACCAGGCTTTGATCGATGAGTTAATTGAGAGTGCCAGGGAGGTCGGGGAGAAATTCTGGCAGTTGCCGCTGGATAAGGAATATTCCCGGCAAATCAAGTCCGACATTGCCGACATAAAGAATGTTGGTGGTCGCAGGGCCGGAACAATCACGGCGGCCGCGTTTCTCAAGGAGTTTGCCGACGGTGTGGCCTGGGCTCACCTCGACATCGCGGGAACAGCCTGGGGAGAAGATGCCAAGCCCTACCGCTCGAAAGGTCCGACCGGTACTGCGGTGCGCGCCCTAATTAACTTCATCGAACGTGACGCTCGCGGAAAATCGGCTGAAGGCGAAGCGCCGGCTTAAGAATTCCAGTGTGTCCATCAGTGGACGCTGGTGTAAACAAATGTGCACAGCTGCAGGCGTGAAATTTTTCTAAGCGGCATTTTGCAAAGCTTTATCTAGCAATGGATTTGGCATGCTCGTTGCTGATGCAAGGTCACCCCCAGCCAAAGGGGTGGTCGCTACAATCAAAAATGTCCTCCCCCACCCTCGAGGGCCGCTCGAGGAAAGAAGCACCGACCCTTTTGGCGTCCTCCTCACAAATCGTATTCCTTCCCTAAACTCTAATACTGCAGAGACTTTCTGAACCCTCCCGGGGCGTTCCCCTTCGTTTCACGCGATTGGGCGCTAACCTGTGAAAAAGAAATGATATAGTGGAACGAGCAGACCCGCCTTTAAGCGAGTTTTTCACATTCGGGAGCCAGGGTTTTGATGAACTACTACAGAGTCCTCGGCGTGAAACAGACGGCGACGATCGCCGAAATCAAGTCCGCCTACCGGCGGCTGGCGCGTATGCGTCATCCGGACGTCAATCGGGGGTCGGAAAAGGCGGCGCGGGAATTCGCCCTGTTGTCTCGCGCATATCACTCTCTAACCGATCCGCAGGAACGCGCATCTCTCGACGCGCAGCTCAATCAGAGAAGTAGCTCTTCTATTCTTCACTCGAACAATCCGCACGCTCAGCGCGCCCGAAACCTGGCCGCCCAGACCCGATGGGACAAGGTTGTCAATCAGCTGTTGGAAAGGGACCGGCGCGATAATCTTGAACGGCAGCGAGCCGTCTTCACCACCGTATCGCTATTTTTATCCACGTTCTTTGTGGCTATGATCAAGCCACCTTTGTGGCAGGTGCTTAGTCTGGCGGGTCGTTCGGTCGTCATCGCCTTGTTTTTGATTGGCATTTGGCACCTGGCCACCAGGTTGCGCGAATATCTCGCCCACTATACTTATCGGCCGGAACCAATCCAGGCTTCAATAATCTCCGGCGACGAGTTGCCGGAGCAGCCATTTACTCGTGTTTCTGCTTATGCTTTTTTGATTGGTGGCTTTGTCCTGAGCCTGGGACTCGGCTTGTTCCTGGGCTGGCATGCGCAGGATTTCTTCTCCGATCTCACCCTCTTGTTCCGGCATCGCGGGGAAGTCGCACAATCACGCGCCCTGGGCTACTCGAACACGTCTCTGCTGGTTTCAAATGTTCTCCTTTGCCCACCGATTGCGGTTTTGATCATCGACACAGTTCATGCTGTCGCGTCGAAGATTGACGCCGGATAGAGTC
>JBDUCF010000262.1:0-4573 GCA_040003545.1 Pyrinomonadaceae bacterium
CGCTACTCAAAATTCAAAGGCTTCGACGTCTCGGGAATCAACCTCGGCGACCTGATGGATTCTCTTTCAGGCTCGTTGCTGCAGTCCGGCTATGACGACGATTACTACTGGACTCGCCAGCGAACGGTGCAGGATACGTCGCTCGATGCGCTGCGGCGCGCATTGCTCGAGGCGCTGATGGAGCAAGGTCTAATTGACGAGCATCAGATCAAGCAAATGCTCGCCGACAACGAAGACCAGTTCAAGGGTTCATTACTTGAAGAACTGCTGAATCAACTGATCGAGCGCCTGGTTGAAGAAGGATATTTAACGCTGCATGAAGAACCGCCGCCGCAACGCCGGCAACAGCAGAGGGGCAGTGACGGTGAATTCTCCGAGCCTCTGCCGCGAAACGTACGTTTTGAAGTAACGGAAAAAGGCCTGGACTTTCTTGGTTACAAAACCCTGCGCAGCCTGCTGGGAAGCATGGGAAAGAGCTCACTGGGCCGCCATGATACCGCGCATCTTTCCACCGGCGTTGAAGCGGCAGCAGCCAGCAAGCCTTACGAATTTGGCGACACCGTCAATCTCGATGTGAACACGACCTTACTGTCGGCCATCCAACGCGAAGGGCTGAAGGTCCCGCTCAATCTGGAATACAAAGATCTGCACGTGCATCAGTGCGATTACCAATCGTCGTGCGCCACGGTGGTGATGCTCGATTGCTCGCACTCGATGATCCTTTATGGGGAAGACCGTTTCACGCCCGCGAAGAAGGTGGCGCTGGCGCTGGCACACTTGATCAGAACGCAGTATCCGGGCGACTCGCTGAAGATTGTGCTCTTCCATGACAGCGCCGAAGAGCTGGCCCTGGCGAAACTGGCCACCACGCAGGTCGGGCCTTATCACACGAACACTGCCGAAGGCTTGCGACTGGCGCGGCGCATACTGCAGTCGCAGCGTAAAGAGATGAAGCAGATTGTGATGGTCACCGATGGCAAGCCAACTGCCTGCTTCGTCGAAGTAGGACAGACGTCCCCGTCTGTCTCTGGATCGAAGCGGCGGCTCTACAAGAATTCCATGGGCGGCGATCCGTTCGTGATGGAACAAACGTTTAAAGAAGTTCAGGGCTGCCGCAAGGCCGGCATCATGATTAATACGTTTATGCTGGCCAGTGACTATTATCTGGTTGAGTTCGTCAAAGAGATGACCGCCATGACGAATGGCAAAGCTTACTTTGCAAACCCGAGCAATCTTTCCCAGTTTGTCCTGATAGATTTCATGCGCCGAAGGAAAAGCAAGGTGAAGTAGTTATTGCACCCGGAAGTAATACGTTGCCACGCCTTCGTCGATTCCGTTGGTAACTCGGCTCAGCTTGACCTGATAATCACCCGCCTTTACAAACCGCACTGGAACAGCGAAGTCGATCGTCGTGCCTCCGGCAGCCGGCTTCAGCGATCCTTCAGTGAAGACAGACTGACCAGCGACGGTCAGGAGTTCGGCGCGATACGTCGCCGGTTGGTTGTTCTTGAATTCCAGCTGTACCTGCAGATCGCGCGCATCACGGGCCAGACGGACTTGCGCGATTCGGTCGCGGTCGTATCGGTTCTCGGGAACCAGGACGACTGCGCCAGGAACAGGAGCTGGGCGTTCCGGCTCGGGCGGCGACGGGGTCGCTGCCTGAAGCGGCGTTGGTGACGCTTTTATCGCGTGGTGTGCCTCTTGCGGATCTGGATTCGGAGTTGCGGCTGGGGCCGGACGGCGCTTGGCAAAGAACTTGTTTCGGATATGAGGCTCTCGCAGCACCGACCAAACTGTGCCAATTAGCAAAATCAAGATGACAACACTAAACGCTAATCTCCAGGAAGGCTGATTCAGACCTAGCAGACGTTGCAGCCTTTCGCCTATCGTCATTCCCGCGGATGGAGCAGTAGTCTGAACTGGCTGCGATCGCAAACTAGCAGTTTGCGCTACATCGGACGCAGACGTGAAACGATCGCGCAAAGCTTTTGCGACGTTTAGTTGCTGTTGGCGTGCTGTGCTGACCAGAAACCTTTGTTCGAACAGTTCGCGCTCGGCTGCGCTCAGGCGCCCGAAAGCATAGTCGTCGGTCAATTCGCACTCCGCCAGACGAACCCGCGTTTCCAATCGCTCATCGGCAAACAAGTCTTCTTCAAACGTCATTTGCTCGACCGCATTCAACCTGCCAAACAGGAAACGACGAATCATCTCGTCGGAGAACTTTGGCGAGTCTTCCTTGTCGAATTTTTCTGAATTATCAGCCATTAGGAAACTCTTCCCGCCTCCAGGCATTCATCGATGCAAGCCTGGAGTTTTTCTCTGACGCGCAAGGCGCGCAATCGCAAAGTACTAAAGCTTATGCCAAGCTCCTGAGCAATCCGTTTGCGCAAATCGACCTTGGCCCGTTTGTCCTCGGCGTAATACTGCTCAATCATTTGCCTTGAATTAGGAGCCAGCTTGTTGAGACATTTCTCCAGGCACGCGTAGATCTCTTCTTTCGCTTCTTCTTTCGCTCCGGGGTCGTCAGTGAATACAGGAGATTCAAAGACTTCCGGGCGCTTTAAATATTCATGATGCACATTGTTCATGACGCCCAGGAAGTAAATGGCTTTGTCCCCGACGTAGGTGCTCTGAATGTCAACTACGCGGCGCGCCACGCGATCAATGGTTTCATCGGCCAATTCCTCGGGGAAGCGGCAACCGCGGGACGCGAGAATTGCAATTAGTCGCCAGCGAATCTTTTCGTAGATTGAGCCGGCGCGATCAGAATCGGCATCAAGCCAATTCAGGAGGCGCTCGAAATCTTCCTGCTGCAGTACCTTGAGATTTTTCGCCGGCAACATAACCTGGAGTGCGGTGGCAAGCGTAGCGCGACACCGCTTTTGTTTTACCTGGTCGCACGAGAACCAAAGCGCCGTCGCCGCTACGCTCTGCCGGCGCACTCCAAAACTTCATCGCGAACGCTTTGATGAGGAGGGCAACCCGCTCGAGTTGCCTTCCTCTTTCCTCAGCTCGCGGACGCTACTGCTTTACTATATCGCGGATTGCGACGGTCTTCTCCCTGGTCTCGCCCTGGAGTTTAACTGTAACTTGCCCTGTCTTCTCGTCCGCGCTGACGATTGTGGCCTCGGAGATTCTGCCGTTGGTTGTGACTTTCACCTTGTCACCGGCCTTGAGTTGCGGTGTGGCGGCTGGGCTTGTCTCCGGCGATGGGCTTTGCACCGGCGCCGGTGAGATCTGGCCGCTCGCTTTCGCGGGACTGTTTGCGTTCGAATTGGTTTCCGTCGGGCCCGGTTCACAAGCTGCAATGCTCAAAGACAAGAGCAACACAGCGAACATTATTCTGGTCATGCTTCTATCTCCTATTCGTAGTTGAGATTCGTCGGCGTTGGCTTATTACAGAGCCGCGGTGATAACTTCAGATTCTTTGCGGCTTCGGAAAAAGCCTTCCTTCACGGGTGAATGGTAAAAACTCGCGAAACGTTTCATGAAGGCAGGAACTTTTTTATTGCTTGCTTGAGTTCAGGACTCGTGCGTACGACAGGCTGCCAGCCTGTCGCTCTGCAATTAAGAGACTGCCCAGGACCCACGGCGCTTGACGGCCATGCAGGGTCGGACTGAGAATCACGGCGACCATTTCTCCAATCGGAACGCAGTCGAAAGTGGGCCAGTGCGAAGAATCAAGACCAACGGGGTCGAGACAGTTTTCGAGGACGAAGGTAATGGTCCGGCCATTGTCTTGCTTCACGGCTTTCCCTTCGACCGCACGATGTGGCGAGACCAGGTCGAGTGGCTGCGCAGCAGCTATCGCTTGATCGCCCCGGACCTTCGCGGTCTGGGAGAGACGCGATCGCCCGGAGAAGTTGCCACAATGGACCAGATGGCGCGCGACGTGGCGGCGCTGCTCGACCAACTGGAGATTGATCGCGCTATCATCTGTGGCCTGTCGATGGGTGGCTACGTCGCGTTTGAGTTCTGTCACTCGTTTCCCGCGCGCGTTCATGCGCTCGTGCTCGCAGGCACTCGTGCACCGGCAGATAGCGAGCAGGAAAAAGAGAGTCGAGAGCGACAAACTGCGCGTATGCTGGCCGAAGGAATGAAAGGAATTGCCGAGGAAACTTTGCCGAAACTGCTGACGCCGGAAACATTGATGCGCAAGCCGGAAGTCGTTAAGCGGGTTCGCGAAATGATCGAGCGCAGCGATCCCAATGGAGCGGCGGCCGCGCAACGAGGCATGGCGGCGCGCCGCGATTACTCCGGCGATTTGGCGCAGATCAATGTGCCGACGCTAATTGTCGTCGGCCGGGAAGACAGCATCAGGCCGGTAGGCGATGCTGAATTCCTGCATCGCCGGATTCGAAATTCGCGGCTGGAAATTATTGATGAAGCGGCACACGTTTCGAACCTGGAGCAGCCCGAAATATTCAACCGCGCGTTGGGGGCGTTTCTGCAAACGCCCGGCGGTGCCGCCTGATGTGCGGTGGTGGCTCTGCCCCACCGTTGGATACTTCTCATTAGGGGGCTATGCCCTTTTCGGGCGCAGCCCAGTGTTTAATAAGATGGAGAGACGGAA
>JBDUCF010000024.1:0-15505 GCA_040003545.1 Pyrinomonadaceae bacterium
GTCGGCAACGGTGGGATTGCTTTCCGGAGTGTATCCGGCGTGGCGCGCGGCGCGTCTGGATCCGATTGAAGCTTTACGCGCAGAATAATCAGAGTGGTCAGTTGTTAGTTGTCAGTTGCAAAGACAGGCTACCAGCAATGTGACAGAACAATTACAACTGACTACTGACCACTGACTTCTGACTTCTGACATGAGCCTGTTCAAAGGAAACATTTATGAAAACCTCAGGATGGGGCTGGACACGCTCTGGCAGCACAAGCTCCGTTCGCTGCTGACCATACTGGGGGTAGTGATTGGCACGATGACAGTCATCGTAATCGCAGCATTTGTTTCCGGCATCGATGCGCGCGTCTCTAAAGAGATCGAGTCGTTCGGCACCAACTCCATCTACATATACAGATTCGATCCAGGATTCAATTTCAATCCTTCAGCGGAAGAGCGCATGCGCAAGCCAATCAGCTACGAAGACTCTTTGGCTATTGAGGCTGAATGCCCTTCCGTCGCGTACGTCGCAGCCTTCATGTCTCCAGTGGATTTTACTGCGGGGCCTTTCACGGAGCGTGTGAACGTTCGCTATCGCCAGATCGAGATGACTAACGCGGCGGTGCAGGGCGCCTCGCCCGCCTACTTTAGAATGGGCGTGACGACCGTCGCCGAAGGCCGGTATTTCAGCGAAGAGGAGAATTCCCGGCACTCCAACGTCGTCGTCCTGGGGCGCGACGTGGCCAATGTGCTTTTCCCTTTCACCAACGCCCTCGATCAGGAAGTTACCATCAATGGCCGCGCCTATCGCGTTATCGGCGTACTGGCCGAGCGCGATATCTTTCTGGTAGGCGCTGAGGATCCTAACAACGAAAACAAGGCCGTCTATATGCCTTACCTGACACTTAGGAAACTGTATCCGGAAGTTACCGACAATTTTGTGATGGCGCAGGCAAGACCCGGCCAGATGAATCAGGCAGCCGAAGAGGTGCGCGAGGTTTTGCGGCGCCGCCGGAAAGTCCCCTATGAAAAACCGGACAACTTTGGTATCTCAACTTCCGATCAAATCATTAACCAGTTTGGAGCCATCACTGGAGGTGTCTTCGCTTTAATGGTGGCAATCTCGAGTGTCGGGTTACTCATCGGAGGCATCGGCGTGATGAACATTATGCTGGTCTCAGTGACAGAGCGCACTCGCGAGATTGGCGTGCGCAAAGCAATCGGGGCCCGCAGGCGCGACATAATCGTTCAATTCTTGATCGAGGCAGCAACCCTCACTGGGCTCGGGGGATTGTTGGGTATTGCCATCGGCTGCCTCATCGCCCTGGTGATCAAAACATTCATGCCGACCTATATCCCGCTTTGGGCTCCCGTGGTAGGCTTTACCGTTTCTGTCGGCCTGGGACTGGTCTTTGGCCTCTGGCCCGCGTGGAAGGCCGCGCGTCTGAATCCGATCGATGCGCTGCGGTACGAATAGAACGAACCGGGAACCACGCTGCCAATGATCCGCACAGCTTTGAAGCGGGATATGTAAAGTTGCCGCCCCGAAAAATAAACAACTAAAAAACATGGGCGTTGCCAAACTAACAGACCAGAACACCATCGTTCCCGCGGAGAGCAAGTATGCCCTGGTGGAGCGGGAGCGGCGATATCTTTTGCCGGATTTGCCCGAAGGTTTGACGAGGGCCGATCCTCATCGGCAGATAACCGACAACTACATTACGGGGACCCGGCTGCGTCTGCGCAAAGTGCGCGATCCCAGAACAAATAAGTGGACGGTCAAGTTTACGCAAAAGTTTACCCCTGACCCGCAGGACCGCTCGCGCTCTATCATCACGAACCTTTATCTGAACGCGCTGGAGGCCGAGACGCTATCGGTCTTCGACGCCAACGAGATCCGCAAAAACCGTTACTCTTTTGAATTCGCAGGACGCATTTTTTCCATCGACATGTTTCTCGGTGGTCTGTTTGGACTAGTGCTGGCGGAGGTTAGCTTTGAAAGCGATGAAGACCTTAGTAGTTTTCCTAAGCCGCCCTTTGCAATTGCCGAGGTAACCAACAATGAAATATTCACCGGCGGCCGGCTTAGTCAGTTAACGTTCGAGGATATTCGCGACGAAGTAAAACGCTGCGCGATGAACACGGAGGCTGCGGCTAATTGAAACGGATTGTTTCGCTCGGTATCACCGCCTTGCTGCTGGGACTCTCATGGGCCTCGCCGGCGTGTACCAGAAAAAGCGCACCGGTCCAACCCGCCAACACGGCAGTCAGCAACCAGCAAACCGATCAAACCGGCGCTTCCGCCAGTGGCGGCCAGCTTAGCGACACCAAAATCTTTGCCGGGTCAATCGGCAGCAGCAATGACCTGCAGATGAAATTGGTGCGCAGCGGCGACGATCTCTCCGGCACCTATTCCTACGTCAGGATTGGCAAGCCAATAACAGTCAAAGGAACAATCGACAAAGACGGAAACATCACGTTGTCTGAATATGACGCCGGCAGTATCCAAACCGGGGTGTTCAAAGGCAAGTGGGACCCGTCTGATCCCACCGCAGTAAAGATTGACGGAACATGGTCGAAACCAAACGGCGACCAGCAGGCAAAGTTTAACCTGATTGAGGAGCCGATAAGTTTCAGCAGCGGCTGGGAGGTTGTCACCAAACAAATCAAAGCATCAGATAACAAGTTGAAGTACGACATTGAGGCGCAGTACCCGCAAATCAGCGGCTCGACGGAGGCGCGCATAACCAGATTCAATTCGCTAACAAAGAGTTTGGTCCTGAAGAAGATTAGCGAGTTCAAAAAAGACATGGCGGAAAGGGCGGCAGAAGATGACCAGCCACCCAGCGATTCCGACATGCGAAGCGACCTGGGCATTGGTTACGATATCGCGCTGGCGAATGACGATCTGGTAAGCGTCGGGTTCGACATCGGCGGATATTCTCGAGGCGCTGCACATCCCAGCTCCTTTACTGAGACGATTAATTACGATCTCAAGAACGGCAAAACGCTGAAGCTGGCCGATCTATTCAAGCCTTCATCGAGTTATCTGAAAATAATCTCGGCCTATTGCATCAACGATCTGAAGAAGCAGGCAAAAGCGCAGGGGCCGGACTCGTTGCTAATCAATGATGGGATTCAAAATGGCGCCGCCGCGAAGGCTGAAAACTACAAGAGCTGGACAATCACCAGGAAAGGAATGGCCATAACCTTTGACGCCTATCAGGTGGCGCCGTATGCGGCTGGTCCGCAGTTTGTCCTGGTTCCCTACTCAGCATTGCAAGACACGATCAACCCGGATGGGCCATTGGGACAGTTTGTGAGAACTAATACATAGAGCCATGAATCGTCTTGTCGGCCTATTTGTAATCGTCGGGGGCGTATGCGTAGTCGTCATTGGTCTGTTGATCTACTGGGGCGGGATGAACTGGTTTGGTAAGTTGCCGGGCGATTTTCGCTATGAAGGCGGTCGGGTGCAGATTTACGCTCCGATCGTTTCAATGCTGATCGTATCGCTGGCCCTGAGTTTGATCTTCTATTTGATTCGCCGGTTTTTGTAGGACAGACATTCCTGTCTGTCGCTTCTTCATTTCAGTCAAATGACCGACCGGAATGTCTGTCCTACTACGCCGCTTCAGCTGCTCCGGTATCCGAATACTCAGCCACATGCATGCGCGTGAAATAAACCGCCGCCAGAAAAGCAACCAACATGATCGCGGACGCAGTCCAGAAAGTAACAAACAAAGAGTGGTCGCTCATGTGATGACTACCCCGGTCCGCGCCCAGGTGGGCAATAGCGCTGTGAATCAACACAGCCGCCAGTAATGGCCCCACAACGCGCGCTAGGCTGGCGACGGACTGTGTAACTCCCAGCACGCTCCCCTGTTCGGCAGCCCCGGCACTCTTTGAAGCCAAGCTCGTCAGTGCAGGAGTTGCCAGAGAGTTTCCCAGCGAGAAGATGCCGCCGCCGATAAGCAGCGCCACAATTCCACCCGCATTCGGTCCTACGAAGGGAACGGCAAAAAGGCTGCCCGCAAAAAACAGTGCGCCCACAATGACCAGTGGCAACTCACCAAACCGCTTCACCAGTCGCCCGATCAATCCTCCCTGAATAATCACCGCGATAACGCCGACATAAGCGAACAGCCAACCCGTATGCTGCGCGTCATAGCCAAAGCGAAACATCGTGTACAGCGAAAACGATGTCGTCATGATCGAGAAGGCTACGATAAAAAGAAAATAGATCGTAAGAACAAACCCGAGCCGAGGTTGGGCCAAAGAGTTGAACACCTGCGCCCAGCCTCTTCCTCCAGCTGCCGAAATTCGCGCGGGATGATCTTTCGTTACCGTTTCCGGCAATGTGAAGTAAAGCAAGATCGCGTTTGCCAGAGCCAGGCCGGCAGCAAAGAGAAACGGCACGTTGATTCCCCACCGGCTCAATATGCCGCCAATCGCGGGACCGAAGATAAAACCCAATCCGAACGCAGCGCCGATAATTCCCATTCCCCTGGCGCGATCCTCCTTGGTGGTGATGTCCGCGATGTAGGCCTGCGCAGTTGAAATGTTGCCGCCGGAGATGCCGTCAATAATCCGTCCCAGGAAGAGCATCCACAGAGTAGTCGCCAATCCGAGAATCAAAAACCCGAGGCTGGTGCCAAGAATGCTCAGGAGCAAGACAGGTCGCCGACCATGTCTGTCCGATAGTTTGCCCAGCACAGGAGAGAAAACAAGCTGCAAGATCGAGTAGGAGGCGAACAGCACTCCTACCATGCGGGGCGTGGCGTTGAATACGGTGCCTTCGGCATAGAAGGGCAGCACCGGGATGACGATGCCAAACCCTACCAGGTCAATGAAGACAGTGATGAAGATGACCAGAAGTGGGGAACGTTTCATGAACGTTAAGTGTCAACTGAAGCGTGAAGCCGATTGAAGCGTGAAGCCGAAGCTTGAACTTGAAACTTGTTAACGCCGCCGCATTAGGGCCTTGTCAATTGAAAGATGTCCCCCTCCGGAAATCAGCAATGCCACTGTCATTGCCAGCAGGGCGGCCGGATATTCGATGCCATTATTGTTGGCAAAGAAATTTGGCCAATGGAGACCAATGATGGCGGTGAGCATCGTCATCGCAATAAAAAATGCCCCCACGCGGGTAAAGAGTCCCAGCAGCACCAGGATCCCGCCCAGGAACTCCGCGAAAGCAGCTGCGCCCATCCATAGCCAGGCAGGACGCATAAAGGGAAAAGGAGTATTCATCGCTGTCCAGGCGCGCAAACCCGGCCCGCTGAACTTACCCAGGACCTTTTGCGAACCATGCGCAATAAAAATCGCCCCCGTAGCTAGCCTTATCGGCAGCGGCATCCAGACCGGCCAGGTTCTGATAAGTGTTCGAAACATTAAGGAAGATCCTTTCGCAGGGCTAGAATGAACGACATATTAGATTATCTTAATTGAATTGTCGCTCGCGAATTCCCGGGCCCTTGCCCTTCAGTCGGATCCGGAGGGGGCTCGTCCTTTACCAGCCTAATTGGACCAGGTGGTATCCGGCATTCCTCCTGTCCTGATAAATAGAATCTCTTGTCTCAGGGATTACCCGATTGTTTTGCGCTTCATCGCTGTATAGACTCTCCCCCTCATGCCAGACGATCTCCTCAAAATGAAAGCGGAAGCTCAACAGGTTGTTGACGAACTATGGGGTGAAAAGCTAATTCCTTTTGCACTGAACGTGGGGAAGATCACCAAAGCCCCTGACGACTACACCATCCACTTTCACGATAGCCGGCTACGCACCGCCCGTGTTCCTTTAGCCGGCGGCAGTTCATTTAGGGATATGGTTCGTTCCAGCGTCCTGGATCGGGTAGATAAAATGAGTGGCCCCTTGAAGAAACCGCCGACAATGACCTAGGGATCACACTTCACCAATTTCAATCGGCAGTTCCCGGTAACACGCTACCTTGCACTCAACGGCAAGCGTAAATATAATGGCGAACTTCAATAGGTGAGGTCCCGATTCGCAAAGAATTAGCCGCCCACCTAGCTACCCCAAACATTCTATGACTACCTCTACAAGACGAACGGCGCGAAATAGTGTCCCACGTCGAAAGCGACTGGAGCAGAAGGACCGGCCCCTGCGCGCGCTTGCCGCCGGCGTCGCTCAGGCCGCCCGCTCCGCTATTAGTGAACCGTTCCTGCTTAGTGTCGAACGCCAACCAATCATTCTCAGCAGACTACCCGCGTCACTTGGCGGAATGAAGATTGTGCATCTGTCTGATCTTCACCACAGCCCTTTCACCGGGACGGAGCAAATTGAGCGTGCGATTGAAATGGCAAACCAGCTGGATCCCGATATTGTGGCCCTGACGGGCGACTACATCTCCCACGATCGCAGCTATGCCGCGCGTTGCGCCGAAATGGTAGGCCGCTTGCGCGCCCGGTACGGCGTCTATGCCGTCCTGGGCAATCACGACCACTGGACTGATGCGGCTTTGATTACCGATTTGTTTCGCGCCGAGGGCATACGCGTGCTGGTAAATCAGGGATTGCGGTTCGAACAGCAGGGCGCTTCCTTTTGGCTGGCAGGCGTGGACGACACAATGGTTGGACTCGAAGATCTGACGCTGGCCCTGGCCGGTTCTCGCGAGAGCGAGATGAAACTCTTGCTGGCGCATAACCCGATTATCCTGCGGCGGGCTGCCCGCGCGGGAGTGGATCTGGTGCTGAGCGGACACACCCATGGTGGCCAGGTCGCCTGGCGCTCCGAAAAGACCGTGTCTGGTCGACCGCGAAGGCGCCAGCTAAAAGGTCTGGGTCGCCGTGGCGACACTCAGATCTACGTGACCCGGGGCCTGGGTACAGTAGTCTTGCCAATACGTTACGGTTGCCCACCCGAAGTTTCGCTACTTGAGCTAAGAACCGCTTGAGAAAGTGAATAGTCAATCGACAATGAATAGTCTTTCCCGCCCGGACCGTCCATCTATTTACGATTCATCGATTCCTGTTTAGTAACCTGATGTCCTCACGAATCATTACGGTGCCGAACGTGCTCACCTTGTTTCGCATGGTGTTGATTCCCATTTTTGTTTCGTTGCTCTTTTATCAAAAGTTCTGGTGGGCCCTGGCGGTCTTCGTTGTTGCCGGAGTAACTGACGGACTGGATGGCCTGCTGGCCCGGCGCTTTGCGCAGCAATCGCAACTCGGGACCGTCCTGGATCCTATCGCAGACAAGTTAATGCTCGTAACTTCTTTCGTAGTCCTTTCCATGCGCGGCGTTTTCCCTACCCCTTTGCCGGCCCATTTGCCAGTTCCTTTTTGGGTCACAATCTCGGTAATCAGTCGCGACGTCTTCATTCTTGTGGGCGCGGCAGCCATAAATATCATGACGGGCTTTCGCGGGTTCCGTCCTTCCTGGCTGGGTAAAGTAAGCACTTCGGTTCAGATATTCGCTATAGCCACGATCATTTTTGCCGCCAGCTTTCCTTATGGCACCGGCTACTACTTGCCCACGCTATACACGGTTGTGGTCGGACTGGCGGTCCTTTCCGGGGCACACTACGTCTTCTTCGTCTCCCGGCTCCTGAACGAAGAGCGCCGGAACACTTAAGCTTGATCCCTCGCAGCGAGCGTTTCCCTCAAATTCCAACCGAATCGACCTTCCTCCTCGCCTTCAACCCAGATGGAACCAATTCCTATCCTAAAGTTGACAAGGGCGCACTCAGGTATTATATTGGCGTAGCGTTCAACTTCATTTGAGTGTGGTGGGCGGCTTCCCGGGGAAGTCCCGACTAATGGGCGCAATATGTGTGGCCAGTGGGCTGACGACTGATGCCAACAAAATTTTGGGAGAGCATAAAACAATGAGCAAGATCATAGGAATCGACCTCGGCACGACTAACTCGGTCGTAGCCGTTATGGAGGGCGGAGAGCCCACGGTTATTACTAACTCGGAAGGTGGGCGAACAACCCCATCGGTGGTGGCATTCACGAAGGACGGCAACCGGCTGGTCGGCCAGGTAGCCAAGCGCCAGGCCGTGACCAATCCCGAGAACACGATTTATTCGATAAAGCGATTTATGGGACGCCGCTACAACGAGGTGTCCGAAGAAATCAAACAGGTACCTTATAAAGTTCAGGGCAGCGGACCCGGCGGCGACGTACGAGTCCTGGCCGGCGGGAAGGAATACAGTCCGCCGGAAATCTCGGCCATGATTCTGCAAAAGATGAAGCAGTCGGCCGAAGATTATCTGGGGCAGAAGGTCGAAAAGGCGGTGATCACAGTGCCGGCCTATTTCAACGACTCGCAACGCCAGGCCACCAAGGACGCCGGCAAGATTGCCGGCCTCGAGGTCATGCGTATTGTGAACGAGCCAACCGCCGCGGCACTGGCGTATGGCCTGGACAAAAAGAAGGATGAAACGATTGCGGTCTTCGACTTTGGCGGCGGCACCTTCGACATTTCCATTCTGGAAGTGGGCGAAGGCGTGGTCGAAGTCAAGTCCACCAATGGCGACACCCACCTCGGTGGTGATGACATTGATGAACGGCTGATGGAATGGATCACCGAAGAGTTCAAGCGCGACCAGGGGATCGACCTCTCGAATGACAAGATGGCCCTGCAACGTCTGAAGGAAGCGGCTGAAAAAGCAAAGATTGAGTTGTCCACCGCAATGGAGACGGAGATCAATCTGCCCTTCATCACTGCGGATCAGTCCGGGCCAAAGCACCTGGTAATGAAACTGACGCGCGCGAAGTTCGAACAACTTGTTGAGGCAATCCTGAATCGCCTCAAGGGCCCGGTGGAGAAGGCGATTTCCGACTCAGGCATTCCGGCTAATAAAGTTGACGAAGTTGTTTTGGTGGGCGGTTCGACGCGCATTCCAAAAGTTCAGGAGATTGTCAAAGGCATCTTCGGCAAGGAACCAAACAAGAGCGTCAATCCTGATGAAGTAGTCGCGGTCGGCGCAGCCGTGCAAGCGGGCGTTCTCTCTGGCGAGAAGACGGACATCCTGCTGCTTGACGTAACACCCCTGAGCCTGGGCATTGAAACACTCGGTGGCGTGGCTACCAAACTGATCGAGCGCAACACAACGATTCCCACGCGGAAATCGGAGGTCTTCTCCACGGCTTCTGATAATCAAACGTCCGTTGAGGTGCACGTGCTTCAGGGCGAGCGTCCCATGGCCGGCGACAATCGCACTCTGGGTAAGTTCCACCTGGTCGGCATTCCGCCGGCGCCGCGCGGCATGCCGCAGGTTGAAGTCACGTTCGACATTGACGCGAACGGCATCGTTAACGTGTCTGCAAAGGACATGGGCACAGGCCGCGAGCAGAAGATAACGATCACCGCTTCATCGGGACTATCGAAAGACGAGATCGATCGCATGATGCGCGACGCGGAGTCACACTCGGCGGAGGATGTGCAGAAACGCGAAGAGATCGAAGCGCGTAATCGCCTGGACAGCCTCGTTTATCAGATGGAAAAGACGCTGAACGAAAACCGCGAAAAGGTTGGCGAGGTCGCCACCGAGGTGGAGACGGCGATCGCCGATGCGAAGAAAGCGACGGAAGAGGGCGGGGTTCAGCGAATGAACGATGCCTTCAACAACCTGCAGACCGTGTCGCATAAGATGGCGGAGGCCCTTTATCAGACTGCCTCGTCCTCAAGCACTTCAGGTGAAGGCGATCAGGCTGCCGCTGCCGGAGCTGCAAACGGACCCGCCGCGCAGGGCGGTGGCGACGACAATGTAATCGACGCTGAATACGTCGACGTAGACGAAAACAAGTAAGCCGGAAGTGAGCAGTGAGCGGTAAGCGGTAAGCAGTTTCGTTTACTCTTTGCTGCTCCCGGCTCACTGCTCACGGCTCACTTTCACCATGGCTGCCAAAGAAGATTATTACAAGATCCTCGGCGTCAAACGCGATGCGAAGCCGGAAGAGCTTAAGAAGGCTTATCGCCGGCTGGCTCGCAAGTACCATCCTGACGTTAACCCTGGCGACAAATCCTCCGAAGAACGGTTCAAACTAACAACTGAAGCTTTCGACGTCTTGTCTGATCCCAAGAAGCGCTCGGTTTATGATCGCTTCGGCCAGTACTCAGACAATCTGGCAGAGGCGGCAGCGCGTGGGGCTACGCCTGGGGCGGGCGCTGGTGCAGGAGCGGGCTTTGGTGGCGGAGGTTTCGACTTTCATGGGTTCGACTGGGGCACGGCCAATCCCTCGAGCGGCAGCTCAAGTTTCAAAGACATCTTCGCCGATCTTTTCAGTAGCGGGGCCAAAGCTGAACGCGAGCCACCGCGCCCGCAGCCCCAGCGCGGCGCAGACATTGAAATGCCTTTGGCCCTTAGTTTCGAAGAAGCGATTACCGGACTGACCACGAACCTCACCGTCAATCGCTCAGAACAATGTTCGCGATGTCATGGCGCCGGTGACACCGGCGGAGCTCCAGTGACCTGCACCACATGCAAAGGCTCCGGCCAGGTCCAACGTGCCGGCGGACGTTTACGTTTCACGCAGGAATGTCCTGATTGCGAAGGCACGGGACGGCGCCGGCCTCCTTGTTCACTCTGCAAAGGAAAAGGCACTCTCCCTAAAACAGAAACTGTCAAAGTTCGCATTCCCGCCGGCGTGGACACGGGCTCGCGCGTGCGCATTCCCGGCAAGGGACATGGGGGACGCCTGGGTGCTCCTCCAGGTGACCTGCACATCATCACAAACGTTGGCCGGCACAAATACTTCACGCGCAAAGGCGACAATATTTATGTCACGGTTCCGGTAACGGTGCCGGAGGCAGCGCTCGGCGCCAAGATCGAAGTGCCAACCGTCGAAGGCAAGGCGCAGTTGCGAATTCCGCCTGGGACGCAGTCCGGCCAGAAGTTTCGCTTGCGTGAACGTGGTGCCCCATCTCTGCGAGACAGCGGCGCGCACGGGGATCAGTTTGTGGAAGTACAAGTCGTCTTGCCAAAAGTAGTTTCGGAGGAGACCAAGGATTTGCTGCGCAAGTACGGGCAGTTGAACCCCGACAACCCGCGCGTGGCTATGGGACTGGAGTGATTGCCAATTTCCGATTGCCGATTGCCGATTTGAATCGTTGATCAGGAACAGTGCTGGGAAATTGGTAATGAGCAATCGACAATTGGCATGGGAAACCGGCAATGAAAAGAAAAGCCCACACATTCACCATCAGCGCCGTCGCGGAGCAATTTGAGATTCATCCGCAGACGTTGCGCCTCTACGAGCGCGAAGGTCTTCTCAAGCCGTCGCGGTCTGACGGCAATACACGGCTTTACACTGATACCGATCTTCAACGGCTGGAAGTAATTCTTTCTTTGACGCGCGATCTTGGCGTGAACCTGGCCGGCGTGGAGATCATTCTCAACATGCGCGAAAAAATGAACGCGATGCAGAGCGAGTTCGAGCGTTTCTTTGAATACCTTCAGGCCCACGCCGAAGAGTTTGCCCACTTTACTGAGCCGCCACCTCCCGAGGCGGGGGCGCTGGTGGCCGTTACAAGAGTTGGCACCCTTCGCCGCCGCAGTGCTTCGCGGGGATAAGACCTTCCCACCTGCAAGCGTCAAGCATCATTCGCATACCCAGAACCGAGATCCACACCGCACCTTCCCTCGCGGTAAAGCCAAATCCCTTGCATCTGCCATTAATGAGACCCTTCCGGGTTAACCGTGACGAACCAATAGACGGGCAGTAGGCTAATCCAGCAACATGCGCACGGAACCTGTGGCACAGTTCCAAGTACCGGCAAAGTCGTCTTGAATTTCTTAAAGTTCAGCGCTGTCAGTTGAGATTCATGAAATGAAAGAGTCCAACTCGGGACGTTTCATCCTCTCGATCCTGCACCTAGCTCCGCTTCTCATTACTATTTTTCTGGCTGAACCTGTAACCGCTTCCGCGCAGGATCTCGATAGTGTAACGATCACTGGTCAAGTGATGGATCAGAATGGGGCCATCATTCCCGGCGCGATGGTTGAAGCAGTTCTGGTCAAGACCGCCGCGGTCCGCAGGATTCAAACCGATTCCGAAGGACGCTACCGCGTAATCCAGCTGGAGCCCGGCATCTACAATCTGCGCGTTTCATTTGCGGGCTTCGCACCCATGGAGAAGAAGGACCTGGGGCTCGTGGCCGGCGAAAACCACCAGCTCGATATAACTCTTATGCCGCAAGGCGTAACGGTCGATCCGGTAGTGGTAACGGCCACTAACGCTCCGGTTGTCGATATCACTCGTACAGTTGTCGGCGGCACTGTTACGGCGCAGGAAGTAGAAGCGCTGCCGGTAGCGACGCGCTCCGCGCTGGATTTGATCTTCACGCTGGGCGGCGTTACGGAAGAGCCACTCTCGACGCGCGACCTGGCCGAAGACCGCAATGCGAATCCGCGCGGCACGCCGGAAGAGGCAGGCAATTTTGCGCTCTCCGGCGGCCCGGCATATTCCAACAACGTCACAATCGACGGCCTGGACAACAACGACGATCGCGCCGCCCGCGAACGCTTTCAACCTTCGCTCGAAGCAATTGAAGAAGTCCAGATAATCACGAACCAGTTTTCCGCGGAATATGGCCGAGCTTCAGGCGGGCGGATTAATGTCCGGACCAGCGGTGGCTCAAATAAATACCGCGCCCGAGCTTTTTATTTTTTTCGCAACGACCTCTTCAATGCGAACACCTGGAATAACAACGCGCGGGGTCTGCCGCGACTGCCTTTCGAAGAACACAATCCAGGCTTCACGCTCAGCGGGCCTGTTAGGCTGCCGCTTTATGACGGGCAGCAGCGCACGTTCTTTTTCACAGCTTATGAATTCGATACCATTCTTGACGCGGCCAAGATCGACACCCTCGTACCCCTCGAGCGAAATCCACTGTTTGCCCTTCCCCCGCCCACGACGCTTATCGGGCGCAGGCTTGAAGACACCTCAACGGGAGTGCGGGCGGCGGAGATTGCGCCATTTATCGAAATCGTTAGCACGCCGGTCCGGAATCACACCTTCACCACCCGACTGGATCATCAGTTCAGCGAAATGCACAACGGTTCATTGCTTTACCAGTTAGGCCGCCAGAACAACCTGCGACAGTTCGGGGGCGGCAATCGTCTGGCAGAAGCATTGCTGGGCAGAACACACAACACTGACGCGATTTCCTATTCAGACAATCTGGTCTTCTCTCCGGCGCTCGTTAATCAAGCGCGATTTCAATTCTCGCGCCTGATGCCTGCGGTGAAGGCAAGCGGTGGCTTGCAACCTGTCGTTCTGATTACCTTGAACGATCCCTTGCCTGCCGGCGATCCCCAACACCGTTCCGGCACTCTGGTAGCCAGCTCATCCACCTCGGGCGCAACTGCTCGCCGCGAGTCGCGCATTCAATTCCAGGACATCGTCTCCTGGGTGGGCGGCGTTCACTCTCTCAAATTCGGAGGCGACCTCCAGCACATCCGCTCGATCTTCATAGATCTTTCGGATGTCTCCGGAACTTTCAGCTTCGCCAGCGCCGGGGACTTCATAGCCGGAGCGCCGAGCCGCTTTCGCCAGACCTTTCAGACGGAATCAACCCAGAAGAACACCTACATGGGCTTCTTCGCCCAGGACGAGTGGCGCTTGCTGCCGAACCTGATGGTGAGTTACGGAGTGCGCTACGAGAACGAGACGATTGTGCGCGACACCAACAACTTCGCGCCGCGCGTTGCTGTCGCCTACGATCCTTTCAAGTCGGGCCAGACCGTCTTACGTCTGGGAGCTGGTATCTTTTACAACCGCGCTCTGGTGCGCACAATTGACGACTTCGCGCTCGGCAGACAGCAGCTTTTCTTTGATTCCAACACTCTGATCGATCCGGCCACCGGCCACTTAGGCAGCACCGCGTTTCGCCGAACATTCATCGCCGGCAATCTGCGTTTTCCCGAAGTGTTGGGGGTTGACTCGCCGCTCGTCAAACAGTTTGGGGTGCTCAACACAAAATTCTCGCGCCGGCTCGATCCCAATCTGCGCATTCCGGAAAGCTATCAGGCGAACGTGGGTCTTGAGCGCGAGTTGGGGCGCAGCCTGGTTTTTGAGGCCAACTACACCTGGAACCGCGGCCTGCATTTGTGGCGCGAATTCAATGCTAACGTTCCCCGACTGCCTTCAGGTTACCGCAGCTTCACTGAGTATCTGGCGACGCGTGATTTTCCGAACTTCATAAGCAGCACGACTGGAACACGTCCCCTCTACAACGTCTCGACTGCGGGCGAATTGGTGCGGTTTGTATTGACGCCGCCCGTCCCGTCAAATCCCAATGCGGTCGGCCAGTTGATTGAATTCGGAATCCCTATTTCACTTATCAACCTTAATAGCGTCACTTCAACCACTGCGGTCGAAGTCGCGCTCGCCGCTCTGAATAGACTGCGGCCTGACCCGACGCTGGCCGAAGTCGAACAGTTGGTTTCCGCCGGCGACAGCTTCTACCGCGGGCTGACGATCGAATTGCGCCATCGCTTTCGTCACAATAAGAGCGGGCTCGGTTTCTCATTTCGTGCCGCTTACACGCTCTCGCATCTGACCGACGATGGAATAGTCAATACTTCCGACGCGCTGGTTCCCGGCGACTTCTACCATGAACGCGCCCGCAGCCTGCTCGATCGACGCCATCGCTTCGTCTTCTCCGGAACCTTCGCCGGCCCGGGAGTTCTCGGCAAACTTCGCCTTTCGCCAATCCTCCGCCTTGCTTCGGGTGCGCCCTTCAACATTTCAATAGGCGGTGCGGATCGCAACCTCGACGACGTCGGCAACGATCGTCCAAACTTCACCGGCGACACGCGCGTACTTCGCTGGCGCAGTCCGGGGACCCCGGTTGACTCGTCGATACTGAACCTGTTTACGCTACCGGCCATCGGGCAATCAGGAAATCTCCCACGAAACGCAGGTACGGGACCCGGCCTCTTTATTTTCGATCTGAATGTGACGCGCGAATTTCGTTTGAACGAACGTCTGCGCCTGCGTCCGGTAGTTGAGTTCGATAATGTATTGAACAAGACCGTATTCAGCTTCGGCTCAGAGTTCATAGACTTCAACGCCTTCGCCCCCACCGCCACAGCGGCGCAACGCCAGGCATTTCTCGACTCGTTCCTGGTGGCGACCCGAACACTACGCCCCCGCCAGGTCCGCTTCGGAGTGCGCCTTGATTTCTAGATCCCTCGGACGGATTCCCTCCCGATTCATTTACTATTCACGATTTACCGTTTACGATTTACCTGCCGCAGGCGGTATTGGCAAGCTATTTCATGAGTGACGATTCCAAAGACAAAGAGGTGGTCGGCGAAGTCGAGACCGCGCTGCTGGATGCGGAGCTGTTCGTGAAGTATGGTTCGCCTGAACGCGCCTTCAAACGACTGCGGACCGCGCTCGAGCACCGCTCACGTTCGATTCCGCTGCGCGAGCGTATGCGCGAGATTGCTGCTGCACACAAACACGAGCAAGAGGCTGCCCGGCAATGCCTGGCGTTAGCCAGCCTGTACATCGAGCGGGACGATTTCGACACTGCCTACGACCG
>JBDUCF010000263.1:0-4554 GCA_040003545.1 Pyrinomonadaceae bacterium
GGGAATCCTGTTGGTCATTCTTTCGACTGCGACGACAGCAGGCGTTAACGCCCAGCAGTCACTGGATGCGATGATCAATCGCGACCTTGCTTCGCTGGTGGCCACTTACAAGTCGCTGCATGCGGCGCCTGAGCTGTCGCATCATGAAGAAAGAACTTCAGTCTTCTTTGCCAGTCAATTGCGCTCCCTCGGGTACACGGTCACTGAGCACATCGGCAAATACGAGCACCCTGAATGGACCGGGTACGGCGTTGCGGCCGTAATGAAGAACGGCGCGGGCCCAACTGTGCTGATTCGCACCGAGCTCGATGCGCTGCCGGTTGATGAGAAGACTGGTCTTCCTTACGCGAGCAAAGTGAAAACGAAGAATGACGCCGGCCAGGACGTGAGTGTAATGCACGCTTGCGGTCACGACATTCATATAACCAACATGCTTGGCACTGCGAAGATGCTTTCCGAGTTGAAAAACGAATGGCGCGGCACCTTAATCATTCTGGGGCAACCCGCGGAGGAAACGATCGATGGCGCCCGGGCTGTTTTGCGAGACGGTTTATACGACAAGGTTCCTAAGCCTGATTACACCATCGCGCTGCACGACAGCTCTGAGCTGGCGGCGGGGACGGTGGGGTACACGCCCGGCTACGCGCTGGCCAGTTCGACTTCGGTAGATATAAAGATCCGCGGCATCGGTGGACATGGCGCCAAGCCTGATACGACAAAAGATCCGATTGTGGTTGCGGCTCAGGTGGTCATCGCCTTGCAAACGATTGTAAGTCGCGAAAACTCGCCGCTCGATCCGGTTGTAGTCACCGTTGGCTCGATTCACGGCGGCAGCAAGCACAACATCATTCCCGACGAAGTTAAACTACAATTGACGGTTCGCACCTACAAAGACGACGTAAGGAAGAGGGTGCTCGCTTCCATTGAACGCATAACCAAAGGCATTGCCCTCGCCGCAGGCATTCCTGACGATCTCGCGCCCATCGTGAAGGTGAGTGATAGTGAAGTAACAGCCGCCACCTACAACGAACCACAGTTAACTGAGCGCCTGGCGTCGGTTTTCGTAAGAGTGCTGGGACAAGAGAACGTCATCAAGGTGCCGCCCGCCATGGTGAGTGAAGACTTTGGCTATCTCAGTCTTGACCAGAAGATCCCCGCAACGATGTTCTGGCTCGGGGCGGTTGAACCTGCCAAGGTCCGGCAAAGCAATGAAACCGGAAAGCCTTTGCCATCGCTTCATTCGGCATTGTTTGTCCCCGAGCCTGAGGCCACTCTGCGCACTGGCGTAAAAGCTATGACCTCCGCGGTCCTGGAATTGATGAAGAAGTAAGGTCTCTGTAGTGATTAGATGTGACAGTTGGGCTTGGTCCCCAGATCGAATCTTTCGTGAACAGACGCTTGTCGAGGCACTGCTGTTCAGCGTATTCTCCTGCCGCCATGCAACAAGGAATCGGCCCTGACGCTGAAAGATCCCGAACCATGCCCAAGAGCCCTTTTGATCAAGTAGTCGATTTATTGCGCTTAGAGGCTGGCGCGATTGAAAGCGCAGCGGGCCGTTTGCAACGGGACCAGGTCGAGCGCGTCATCGAGATCCTGACAAGTTGCAAAGGCAAAGTCGTCCTGCTGGGAGTCGGCAAGTCCGGCATTATCGCTCAGAAGATTGCGGCCACGATGACCAGTAGCGGTACCGCCTCCATCTACCTGCATCCTTCCGACGCCCTGCACGGAGGACTCGGCATATTGACGCCGGACGATGTGATGATTGCCTTGAGCAACAGCGGCGAGACCGACGAGGTTATTCAAATGCTGCCGTACCTGAAGCAGCGACAAGTGCCAATCATCGCCCTGGTGGGCAATGTGAATTCCACGCTGGCTGAGCGGGCTGACGCTGTGCTCGATGCGTCAGTGGATCAGGAAGCATGCCCGCTCAATCTGGCGCCGACGACCAGTACAACGGTGGCACTCGCCATCGGTGATGCGCTGGCCATGACGCTGATGCAGGCGAAGGGTTTGACCTCTGATGACTTTGCGCTGAACCATCCTGCCGGCCAACTGGGAAAGCGCCTGACATTGCGCGTCGCCGATCTGATGCATGGCGGCGCAGAGAATCCCACGATCGCCCTCGACGCACCGTGGCTGGAAGTCATCTCGGCGATCAGCAAGTTTGGCCTGGGTGCGGTCAATGTCATTGACAGTGAAGGGAAGTTGGCCGGCATCATTACGGACGGCGACTTGCGGCGATCGCTGCAGAAGATTGACTACGCCAATCTGTCGAACATTAAGAGCGACGAGCTCATGACGAGTAGTCCAACTGTAGTTACTCCGGAGATGCTGGCATTTGACGCGCTCCGCTTGATGGAAGATCGACCTTCGCAAATTTCCGTCCTGCCCGTCGTGGACGGCGAGCGGATCTGCATCGGATTGATTCGAGTGCATGACATCGTCCGCAGCGGCCTGTGAAACTCAACGTCTGCTTTAGGAACCTCTGATCAAGTACCGCGAAGCGGTATGAAATCCGGCATCGCGTTAATCTCAATGCTAACCGATCCAACGTGATCAGAGGTTCCTTCACCGCTCACCACGCCTCGCAATACCAGTACCCGAACTCAACATGCTAACGTCCGGTCTAAGAAACAGGCTTGGCAAAGTAGCCGGGGCGGTATCGGAGTTTGAGTTGGTCCTTGAGCAGTGCCGGATTGGTGATTTCGATTTGCATCTGACGGTACGTGCCGTCTCTCTTCTTATTGCTGGACGAATAGGCGATCAGATATTGCGAACGCAGTTCCTGTTCAATCTGCCTGAAAGCCGCCTTCAGGTCATTCTCGTTCTTCGGGAAAAAGGCCCGTCCGCCTGTGCTATCCGCCACCGTCGTGAGCACATCCTTATTGACGCCGTCCTGTTTGCTGTCGCCGATGCCGATCGCGTAAATAACCGTCTCGGAGTCAATGGCCTGACTGATCGCCGCATTGCGGGCCAGGCGACTGCTGGTATCGAACCCATCGGTTAAGAGAATGATCGCGCGCCGCCTTTTGCCTGCAGCCCGCGCCAATATTTCGCTGGTTGAGACCACCACCGCATCCCAGATCGCGGTCGAGCCCTCGCGCGGAACGCTCATCCCGGGTCGCGAGGCAATGCCGCTAATCGGCGGGCCGGAACCCAGGTACGACGGCATCGCGACGTCAACGCGCTCCAGCGCCTGGTAAATGCCAAGTACATTATTCGTTAGTGGCTGTTCCAGAAACGCTCGGTCAGTGAAGGGAATGATGGCGGCCTGGTCCTGTTTGGAGCGAATGATTGTTTCGATGAACGAGCGGGCTGCGCCTTTCTCCTGCGATAGAGTGCGCTCTTCGGAACCGCTGACATCGATGAGGAAGGCAATTGATAGAGGGCGCGCAGTCTCCCGCTGAAAAGTGAAGAGCCGCTGCGGCACTCCATCCTCGAGTACCCTAACGTCTTCCTGGCGCAAACTGGTGATGAAATGATTCTGTTTGTCGGTGGCGATAAAGAGAAGGCTAGTGAGATCCGACTCGACGCGTATGACTTCGTCGTCCTGAGCGGTTGGTTGTTGGCCGACAACTGCGCTGCTGTTGAAACAGAAGAGAAGAGCGGTCGAGATTAGAAGACGTGTTCGGCTCATTTTTTGAAGAGGTTAAGAGAGTACCACGTGCGAAGGGTTGTCTGTCGCAGCTATTCTGCGGTCGCGGGCTCCTGTTACACAATGTGTTAGCTGAGCAGGAGAGCCGCGTTCACGCGGCTTTCCCGAAGGGTTACTAGCCCGGCCGTTTTACGGCCGGGTCCGGCGTGGCGAAACCGAGTTAGCGCGCTTCAGCGTGCTTCTCCGAAATCGGCTTTAGCCATCCACACTAAACCGCTCGAGCCGCTGACCTATCAAGCCGCGTTCACGCGGCTTTCCGGAAGGGTTACTAGCCCGGCCGTTTTACGGCCGGGTCCAGTGCGGCAAAACCGAGTTAGCGCGCTTCAGCGTGCTTCGTCAAAAGCGGCTTTAGCCATCGATACTAAATCTCTCCAGCCGCTCGAATCTTGTTCCGTTTCGATGATGCTCCTTCTGATTCCGAGTGTAATCCACAATCCACGACAGATCCTTCGTACCAAAACTTACTACGCCATAACCGTCCTGCCAACCCAGCAAGTGTCGATTCACCAACTGATGATTCACGTGATGTGAACTAGATCCTTTGAGTCTTCCAATCCACTCGGCAATCTGCAGCGTGGGCGGAATCGATACTGCCATGTGAACGTGCGTTTCGGTACCGCCAACCTCATGGACGATGACATCCTTTTCTTTCAGAGCATAGCTGCGAAGGTGGCGGTGCAGACCTTCCTCGAAGGTCTCGTTGATGATGGGTAGACTCTCTTTAACGTGCCAGGTGAGATGGAGATTGATTTCAGAGTAGGCGCGACGAGACATGGCTAAAGCCTCCTTAAGTAACAAAGCCCGTTGAAACGGGCTAGAGTGTTTTCGTCGCGAGCGTAACCGGCCCTCAAGGGCCGGTCTAGTAACCCTGCGGGCAAGCCGTCTGAAGACGGCTGAAA